>JBIKOX010000276.1:0-2897 GCA_044357775.1 Bacteroidia bacterium
AAAAAGTATTAATTAACGTATACATTATAATTTATTTTTTTAATGTTTACTTTTTTGTTTGCGAAAATACTTTTTGAAAGGCCAGGAATACTGTAAAGCCTCCATGTTTTTATTAAAACCTCCCGTGCCATCCTTAAGATTTATTAAACTTTTATTAAGATTATTAACCATAGCTGTATCATTAAGCAGGGCGCCTATTGTGGCATTTCCTTGGTTTATTTTTTTTGAAACTGATTTAAAATCACTTGATATAACAGCAACCGAATCACTTATTGATTGAATATTAGTCATAGTTTGATTTAGTTTTTTAGAAAACAAAGAATCAGTTAGTATTTTACCTGCGGCTCCTTTGCCAGACTTTACATCTTTAATTATATTATTTAAATCTCCAGCAATCATAGATGCTTTTTCACCTGTAATATTTATATGAAAAATAGCTTGCTTTACATTTTCAGCTACGGTGGTGTCCATTAAAATACTCCATAAGGAGTTTGGTTTTGTTAACCGATTGGCAATTTCTTTAATGTCTTCTGTTATATTTTTGATGTTTTGATTTGAAACATCCAATGTTCTCATCATGGCATCTGTGCCTATTGGATTTGTTGAACTAATAATATCACCATCTTTTACACTTGGAGATTTTTCATCAGACGATGTTATATTTATTAATTTATTACCCATCAATCCATCTGTGCCAACATTTGCGATTGCATTTTTCTTAATAAATACTTGTACTTTATCTTCAATTACCATAACTACATTAACAGTTGAGTCATTTACGATTTCCACTTTTTTAACTGTACCAACGTCAATACCTGTGAACCTAACATTATTACCAGGCATTAAACCATTTATATTTTTAAATTTTGCTTGTAGTTCAAATGTGGCTCCAAAAAAGTTTTGTCTATCTCCAATTAAGTATAAGGCAATAATTAATAAAGCTGTTCCAGCTAAAACTAATACTCCTACTTTTATATTTTTAGAAATCTCCATAATTGCAATTACTCAAAAAATTGTTTTACTTTTAAATCTGTTGAATTCTTTAACTCATTTAATGTTCCTGTGGCGTAGCACTTTCCATCAATCAACATTACGATTCGATCTGCAACAATTTTCACACAATTTATATCATGCGAAATAATAATAGATGATGTTTTATATTTTCTTTTAATATCATTCATTAAATTACTTATTTCTTTACCTGTTATTGGATCAAGTCCGGTTGTTGGTTCATCATATAAAATAATTTCTGGTTTAAGAATTAATGTTCTAGCCAAAGCAATTCTTTTTCTCATACCGCCAGATAATTCGGCAGGCATCATATCTACAGTATTTGCCAAACCAACATTATTTAAGGCTTCTATAATTAAATCATTCTCTTCACTTTTATTAGTTTTAAACCAATGTCTCCTTAATGGAAATTCTAAATTTTCGCGAACAGTCATTGAATCATATAGTGCATTACTTTGAAATAAAAAACCAACTTTCACTCTTAACTTATCTAATTCTGTTGAATTTAATTGTGGCACTTCTCTTTTCAATACATTAATAGAACCTTTATCCGGTTTCATTAAACCAATAATACATTTAATTAAAACTGATTTACCTGAACCTGACTTTCCTAAAACAACAACATTTTCGCCAGGATATAAATTGAAATTAAAATCAACAAGCACTTCATTACTTCCAAATGCTTTATATAAATTTTTTACTTCAATAACCGGTTTAACCATATTTTGAATGTCAGAATTCTGATTTGTGTTTTTTATCGTGCTCATTAATTCAGATTTAAAACATCAGTAATTTGAACAGCTAATAAATCAAAAACAAACACCAATAATGATGAAATTACAACTGCTGAATTGGCTGATTGTCCAACTCCTTCAGTTCCTTTTTTAGAATTAAAACCTTTGTAGCAACCTATTATTCCTATTATAAATCCAAAGAAATATGTTTTTAAAATGGAAGGAACAACATCGCTATAAACAATAGTATCAAATACCTGACTCCAAAATAAATCCCAGCTAACAATGCCATGTATGTTAGCACCTAAATAAGCTCCGTATAATGAAATAGCATCTGCTAATGTTACTAATACAGGAATCATTAAAGTTGTTGCCATTACTCTAGTAACAACTAGATATTTGTAGGGGTTAGTACCCGAAACATCCATGGCATCAATTTGTTCTGTCACTTTCATAGATCCCAATTCAGCTCCAATACCTGAGCCAATTTTTCCAGCACAAATTAATGCGGTAATAACCGGCGCTATTTCTCTTATTAAAGAAACCGAAACCATTTTTGGCAACCATGCCTCTGCTCCAAATTCAACAAGTGTTGGTCGCGATTGAATAGTGATAACCAAACCCATAATAAATGCGGTAATAGCAACTAAGCCAATTGATTTATTGCCGATGTAAAAACATTGTCTTAAAAACTCATTAAATTCGAATCGAGGTTTAAATAATTCAACAAAAAATTTATTAGCAAAACGTGTAATGTCTCCCACTTCATCAAAAAAAGCAAATAAAGTATTGGTTTTCATTGGATATTTATATACTTCTAATTTTAATATTTTATTAAAACAATAAGTCTTTTTGTTTCGTCTTGTTAAGACAAAACAAAAAACTATTATAAAACAAAATTATATGACTTCATAAGTTTATAATATGATTTATCTCATATCATAAACTGATTTCTGGTAGGGAAAAGTGAATATCAGTTCTAACTCAAAATAAAATACTAATAACTTTAATTTAGATTAGAATATAAAAAGAATTCAAAAAATATCGAGTAGTTAGGACTAACAGAGGACGCCTTTTAATAAAATAATCTTAAATCTTTTATGATTTGTATTTAATTTAAAGAGGGGTCAAAGGAGAAATCCGTAAAGGCTT
>JBIKOX010000104.1:0-10416 GCA_044357775.1 Bacteroidia bacterium
CTGATGCTATTCCTGCGCCATATCACCATAGTAATATTGACGCTGATGAAATTTTATATTATGTGGATGGTGATTTCATGAGCCGTAATAATATTAAACATGGGCAATTTACATTACATCCTGCTGGTGTAACTCATGGCCCACATCCTGGTGCTATCGAAAGAAGCATTGGTAAAAAGGAGACTAAAGAATTAGCGGTTATGATTGACCCATTTAATCCTTTAAAAATTACAGCGGAAGCGTTAAAATACGAAGTGAAAGATTACTATAAATCATGGATGATATAATTTTTAAAATTTAAACTGTAAAAAAATGGAAACTAAAGATTTAACTAACGTAAAAAACTTTGATTATTCTGGTGAAAAATTATTTGATACAGCTCAAGATTTTTTACCGATTAATGGCACTGATTATGTTGAATTATATGTTGGTAACGCAAAACAAGCTGCCCACTATTATAAAACGGCTTTTGGTTTTCAAGAACTGGCTTATGCTGGTTTAGAAACTGGAGTGAGAGACCGAGTGTCTTACGTTTTAGTTCAAGATAAAATAAGATTAATCTTAACGACACCTTTCGATCCAGATAGTGATATTTCGAACCATATTCGTAAGCATGGTGATGGTGTAAAAGTTATTGCACTGTGGGTTAATGATGCTAAAAAAGCATTTGAAGAAACAACTAAGCGTGGAGCAAAACCATACTTGCACCCAACGAGTATTAAAGATGAATTTGGTGAAATTGTAAAATCTGGAATTCATACATATGGCGAAACAGTTCACATATTTATAGAACGTAAAAATTACAAAGGTCTGTTTATGCCCGGGTATGTAAAATTAGAAACCGAGTATCATCCAACATCAACAGGTTTAAAATACATTGACCATATGGTTGGAAATGTAGAATTAGGAATGATGAATACTTGGGCAAAATTTTATGGTGATGTTATGGGCTTTGCTAATTTAATTACCTTCGATGATAAAGATATTTCTACTGAATTCACAGCTTTAATGAGTAAAGTTATGTCGAATGGAAACGGAAGAATTAAATTTCCAATTAACGAACCTGCTCACGGAAAAAAGAAATCGCAAATTGAAGAGTACTTAGATTTTTATCGTGGCCCTGGATGTCAACATATTGCTGTCGCTACGGATGACATTGTATTTACAATATCAGAAATGAGAAAACGTGGTGTTGAATTTTTATATGTTCCGGGCTCTTATTATGATACTGTAAAAGATCGTGTCGGAATTATTGAAGAAGATTTAGAAGTATTAAAAAAATGGGGTATTATGGTTGATAGAGATGAAGATGGTTATCTACTTCAAATTTTTACTAAGCCAGTAGAAGATAGACCAACCTTGTTTTTTGAAATCATCCAACGTAAAGGCGCTAAATCTTTCGGCAAAGGAAACTTTCAAGCGTTGTTTGAATCGGTAGAAGCAGAGCAGGCTAGAAGAGGTACGTTATAGTTTTTTTATGAATTGTATTTTAAAAATATTTTCTAATTTTTAGAAAATATTTTTTTAAAATTCATTCTATGATAATTGTCATTTTAAGTATTCTAATTCTTTAGTTCCTTTGCACGGTTTTATTTTAAGAATATTTAAAACATACTAATTATGAATGCAGTAAAGTTTAATAACCAAAACAAATTAGATAAGCAATTTGTTGCCACACTCAGAAAAAACGTGAATGATTATTTTAAAGACAATCATATTTCTACTAAAGCTAATTTTGCTATGATTTTTAAAACCATCGTCATGATAAGTTTATACATCCTTCCTTTTGTTTTTATTTTAGTTATACCAATGCATTCATTTTTAGCATTAGTTTTAACTGTTTTTATGGGCATCGGTATTGCAGGAGTTGGAATGGGTGTTATGCATGACGCTTGTCATGGGTCTTATTCTAAGCATAAATGGGTAAATAATATGTTAGGAGGCACTTTATATTTATTAGGAAGTAATGTGTTAAATTGGAAAATTCAACATAATGTTTTACATCACACTTACACAAATATTTCCGGGTTAGATGAAGATATTAATTCTAAAGGTCCCATTCGTTTAGCGGAATATAAACCACTTAAAAAACATCACCGTTATCAATTTATGTATGCATTTGTTTTTTATGGCCTAATGACGATTGCAAAATTGATCAATGATTTTTCACTTTTATTTTATTATAACCAAAAAGGTTTAGTAAAAAGTCAAAATAAAACAGTAAGAAATGAACTTATAAAAATGGTGATTCGTAAAACCATTTATCTTTTAGCTATATTGGGTTTACCTATTTGGTTAACTGATTTTTTTTGGTATCAAATTTTAATAGGTTTTTTTATTATGCATTGGGTAGCAAGTATTATTTTGAGTTTTATTTTTCAAATGGCTCATGTTGTTGAAGGAGCTGAACAGCCTATTCCAGAAAGCACTATGCAAAATGACTGGTACGTGCATCAACTCAAAACAACTTCGGATTTTGCAAGAAATAATAAATTTTTAGGTTGGTATGTAGGAGGTCTTAATTTTCAAATAGAGCATCATTTGTTTCCTAATATCTGTCATATTCATGATTGCAAAATAGCACCAATTGTCGAAAAAACTGCCATCGAATTTGGAATATCCTATAATCTTAAATCAAGTTTTCGTGAAGCTTTTTCTTCACATATTGTAAGATTAAAAGAATTAGGTAAAGCCTAAACTTAAATATGGATAAAGGAAAAAATATTCGTGTAACTAAAAAGTTTACTTTCGACATGGCTCATGCTTTATATGGCTATGACGGTCCATGTAAAAATATTCACGGTCATACTTATTCATTAAGCGTAACGTTAGCCGGAAAAATTATTGAAAACTATAATGATCCGAAAAATGGAATGTTGATTGATTTTTTAGTTTTAAAAAAAATTATTATAAAATATGTGATAGATGTTTTTGATCATTCATTAGTTTTAAATGCAAACTCACCGCACGCTCATTTAAAAGATTTAAATGAAAATTTTGAAAAAATAAATTATGTTCCATATCAACCAACATGCGAAAATTTACTCTTAGACATTTTAGAAAGAATTAGTTCAAATTTACCGTTGAATGTAAAAACAAAATCTATTAAACTAGAAGAAACGCCAACATCATATGCAGAATGGTATCTTGAAGATAATTAATGAAGTGTTATATTTTAAAAACCTTTTTTCTTAATGAAAAAAGGTTTTTAAAATTAGAAGAATTAATAGGTATTAAATATTTATAACTATAAGTAGCATATTTATAATAATGCTTATGATAAATAAATTAAATACCCATTTAACTGGTGCCTGACCAATTCCGGCGGTATTGCTAGCCATCGAAACAGCCGCAACTAAACAAAGTTCCCAAATAGGAGCATCATTATTTAGTACAACACTAGCAGTTATCCCGCCAACGATACTGCCTACTAAGATAGTCATACTTATAAGTCCAAAATAACTAAAGTGCAATTTTTCGATGAACTTATCATACGAAGTTAATTGCTTCTGAACAATAATGTTCTCCGAAGAATTTGCAAAAGAGTCTGATTTTAATTGTGTTGTTGCTTCCATAATAAATAATTTTTTTATAAAATTAGTTAGAGTAAATATAAATTTATTGACAAAAATCACTTATGAAACTGATTGATATCAGATTTTATGAGTTAGATAAAAACGAAATTTGTAAGGATATAATACAACATGATAACAACTATTAAAATAGAAAATTCAGTAAAAGTTTCAGAAATAAAAAAAATGTTTAATAGTCAATTCCCATTTTTAAAAATTGAATTTTTTAAGAAATCTCACAAACAATTACAGGGTTCTTTTAAGAAAGATATTATTACTGATGACTTTATGATTAAATATAATCAGCATGATAATATAATTACTTACAGTGAGGAAATGTCTGTTTTTGAATTAGAAAAACAGTTTGCTGATAAACTAAAAATTTCGGCTCAAATATTTAGAAAATCTGGGAGATCATGGCTTGAAACAACTTTTACAGATAGTTGGTCATTGAAAAAACAGAATCAAGAAGGAATGGAATTAAGCCAATTATAATTAGGTAAATTCAAAATACCTCACTCTAAATAATTTTTCATATTGTTTATTTGTGCATTGACAATACAGGCAAATTAGAGGATAATATAATTTTCTTAGATTTACTTTCAATAAATAGACTTTGAAAAATAGTGTAATGATGGCTTATCATCATAATAATATCAGCATTTGATTGTTTTGCATAGAAGATAATACCTGTCGGAAAATCTTTTGCCTTAATATCTTTTATAGAAATCTGTTTTGATTTACCTTTATTAATAACTAATTCATCGCTAGTTTTAATATGAACAAACTCAGCTTCAACACCCAGATAGTCAATCATTATATGTATACGTTTAAACAAACTGGCACTTATCTCTTCTTTATTATCTATAGCTACCAACATTTTTTTTATGGAATGTTGTTTATATTTCATCGGAACAGTAACTATAGGGCATAGTATTTTTCCAATTAATTCAACACTTGTATTTTTGAAAATAAATTTTTCAATTTTAGTTTTAGTTTCTAGTCCTAATACAACCAAACAAATTTTTTTTTGCTCCGATAATTTTCCAACTCTTTCTCTAATACCGTTATATGTTATCTCAATATCAAATTCTATTTTAGGGTATAATATTGAAAAGCGAGTTTTTAAAATTTCCATTTTTTTACCAACATCTTTTATAAAATCATCTCCTGTAATAAAAACTAAACCAGAAGTAGTGTGAACTAATGGAGCAGTTAATGCATGAAATAGCAAAATTTTCGAACTTGATTTTTTTGCAATTTCAATAGCATAATTTACAGTATTGTCTGCTGATTTTGTAAAATCAATACCTACTAAAATAGTTTTCATATTTAGTTATTTATAAGTTATATTAATTAAAAATAAGTGTATCAATTCCAAAATAAAAATATTTAGAAAGTAACAAGATTAGTGTTAATAAAATTACTCTTGGAAAAACATGATGCAAATCCCATACGGGTTTTAAAAATGAAAATGCTAGCCCTACTATTAAAAGATCTATTGCAACAAGTAGCATGACAAAATTATGAAGCAATCCCAATATCAATAAAATGCCACCAAAGAATTCTGTAATAGAGGTGAAATTAACTGTAAAAGCAATTAAGAAATATGGAACATTTTTTCGTTCAGCATCTTCTTTAAATGTACTAATTACATTTTTTAGTTTAACTACAAATAATTTATCGTAACCTTGAAATGTGATTAAAATTCCTAAAAAACATCTAATAAATAATTCAGCTATATTAATATTTAAATCATATGTATACATACATCTAAATTAGATGTCTAATTATTTATATAATATGACATCAATCATATATATAATTGATAGTTGATTTTATCGACTTTAGATAATTATGTTATCAGTCTTTAATAATTCAGTAATAATTATTTCAGAAATATCAATATTATTACTTTTATGGATAATTGTATTGCATGTTATAACATTGTCAATCCCTGATTCTTTTAAATTATTATAAGAATTACCCGCAAACACAGCGTGCACTCCAATACAAATAGGTGGTTTCATTCCCAATTTTTTAAGATGTCCAACTGTTTCAATCATTGTGCGTGCTGTTGAAATTATATCATCCACTAAAACCGGTGTATAACTTTTATACTTTTTAGTATCAGGAACAGACACTTCAACATTCTTATCACCATGGCGGATTTTATTTAGCACAATAAATGGAGCATTAGCGGCTTTTGCAACTTCAGAAACCCATTGTTCACTTTCACAATCAGGTCCAATCAATAAAGCGTTTGGGATATTATCTTTTATCCATTTAGAAATTAATACAGCAGAATGAAGTGCCACACAAGAAATAGAGTATATTTCTTTCAATGATTTTCTTCGATGTAAATGCGGATCTATAGTAATTAGCTTATCTACAATTGATGATAATAGATCTGCAAAATATTCAGAGGTAACTGCTTCGCCACTTTTAAATTGTTTGTCCTGCCTCATATATGATAAATATGGTGCAACTAAGCAAATGGATTTAACGCTTAAATCTTTTAATAATTTACAAAGAAATATTAATGGCAATATTTTATTGTCTGTTTCATGAAGTGAGCAAATAATTATTACTTCCCTTTCTTTTACATTACTTAAAATGCTGATATAGGTTTCTCCATCCGGAAATTGCCTTTGAGTATAGTTTCCAACTTCCCCATTAATACCTTTAATAATATTTTCCGAAAGTTTTTCATTTCCTGGTAATGTTAAAATTATTGGCTTCATTATTCTATAATAATTATTTCTGTTAAACTATTTAAATATTCTTTTGCATAATCTAATTCACCATTTGATTCAGCATATATAATAAATAGGAGATCCCCTTTTTTTATTTCTTTTCCGATAGGTGCATAAAATAAAACCCCTGCCGATGGAGACTTTGGTGCCCCTGCTAATTTTGCAATGCGGGCTAATTTCCTATTATCTATTGACTTTACTTGGCCATTATTTTTAGATAATACATCAAATTTATATTTAGCTAATATTGGTTCTTTATAACCACCTTGTGCTATACAAATTGCTAAAAACTTTTCGTATGCTTTTCCATTTTCAAGAAAAGTTTTTGCAACAGATAGTTCTGTTCCAGAAACAAATTTCCCAGACATTTTAATTAATTCCGCAGCAATTGTGATGGCTCGTTCTTTTAAATCTAAAGGAGCATTTATTTCATTTTTAAGGACTTGCAATACATCCATGGCCTCTAATGCCGGTCCAATTCCTCATCCAACAGGTTGTGTTCCATCAGTAATTATAATTTCAGCGTGTATATTAATGGCTTCACTAACTGCCTTAAAATAATATTGTAATCTTAATGCTTCATCTTTGGAACGCACTTTTGCTGTTAGTCCTACTGGAATATCAATAACCACATGTGTAGAACCCGCTGCTGCTTTTTTTGAAAGAACCGAAGCTACCATTTGGCCTTCACTATCTATATCTAAAGACCTTTCAATAGCAATTAGTACATCATCTGCAGGACTCAATTTAACAGCTCCGCCCCAAACCAAACAACCATTTTCTTTATTTATAACATTTTGAATCTCTTTTGCAGATAGATTTACGTTGGTTATTGTTTCCATAGTATCCGCTGTGCCTGCCGGCGATGTAATAGCTCTTGAAGATGTTTTAGGAATTATTAAACCCGCTGCAGCAGCAATGCTAACAACAATTGGAGTAGTTCTGTTTCCGGGAAGACCTCCAACACAATGTTTATCGAAAATCATATCACTATTCCAATGTATTTTATTTCCAACATCAATCATTGCTTTTGTTAATGAAATAATTTCTTTAACAGATAAATTGTCACCGGCACACGCAGAAACTAAAGCTGCTAATTCCATATTTGAATAATGACCTTCTACAACATCATAAATAATTTCCTTAAACGCTAAATCGTCTAACTCTTTTTTATAAATTTTTGCTCTCACTAATCCCAACGATTTTATTGGTTGCAAATGTGATATTGTAATTGGATCACCATTTTTCACATTTAATGATTTCATAGCTTCTATAGACAAACTCGCTTCGCAATCCTTTAACAAATCTGAATGAATTACGTTTAATGTAGCAACAATATGACTGCCTTTATTTTGAACTTCGAGCCTTGTTAATGCAGATAAACCTTCTGCTTTGCAAATAGGGCAATCAGCTCTTAGAAATAAAATATTTTCTTTATATGTATCAATTCCTAAATCTTTAATAATTAAATTTTGGGTTGTAGAATTAGTCATTTTCCTTTTAATTTTTTAATTGATTTTAGATTTTTTCCTATTGAAGATTTTTATTATTTCATACCAAATAACAACTATAAATCCGAAACTAATACTTACAAATAGTTGAAATACATTCAAGGATTCTAATTCGAAAAAATGAGCGAATGGTTTTAGATAAATTAACAATCCTAAAATCATGAGGGTAATAATAATAATAAGTAATACCAAATTATTTTTGTAATTAATTGTTGTAATTATAGAATAATAAAATGATCTATTAATCAACGTTAAAAATATGTTTGAAAATATAAGAGTTGTAAAAATCATTGATCTAGTTAAATTTTCATTGTAGCCATTATAAACTGAATATTGATAAACACTTAATGTTCCTAGGGTAATTGCTAATCCTTGAATTACGCTTATTGCTAATTCATGTCTATTAAAAAATGTTGTAGTAAATGGACGAGGTTTTTGAATCATTGTATTTTTTTCCATGGGTTCATTTTCATAAATTATTGAACAAGTTGGCCCCATTATTATTTCTAAAAATATGACGTGAATTGGAGAAAATATATTTGGATAAATCCACCCTAAAGCTAATGGAACAAATACAGTTAAAATAATAGGTATATGTATAGATATAATATATTGAATTGCTTTTTTAAGATTAGAATAAATTTTTCTTCCCATTGCAACAGCATCAACCATATGTGTTAAGTTATCATTTATCAATATTAAAGACGCTGCTTGTTTTGCGATTTCACTTCCTTTTTTACCCATTGCAATTCCAATATGAGCAGCTTTAAGTGCGGGCCCATCATTAACGCCATCGCCGGTCATTGCAACAATTTCATTATTAGATTTTAAAGCGTTAATGATTTTTAACTTCGCTTCCGGAAACATTCTTGTAAATATATGAGTATCAAAAACACGTTTCTTTAATTCATATTCAGATAACCTCATTAATTCATCACCGGAAATGCTTTTTTCAAATCCTTTAAAACCAACTTGCTTAGCAATGGCTTTTGTTGTTGCAGCATTATCACCTGTAATGATTTTAACAGTGATGCCGGCTGAATAAAAATTATTAAATACCTCGTTAATGTTTTTTTTCGGTGGATCATAAAAGGACACAATTCCTTTAAATTGAAATTGAAGTTCTTGCTGGGTTTTAGGATATTGACTTCCTTTAAAAACTGATTCTCCAACACCTAAAACTCTATAACCATCATTGGTAATAGTTTTAATAGCATCATGAATTTTATTTTTTTCTAAATCAGAAAGATTTGAAATATCAATTAAGGCTTCTGGGGCACCTTTTGCTGCTATAATTACATTTCCATATGCATCTCTAAAAATATGCGTCATCATAGGTGGTTTGCCATCTAACGGATATTCATGAATCATTTTAAATTGTTTTCTCTCATCATTTTTAAGATTTTTTTCATATGCTTTATGTAAAGCAATTTCCATTGGATCAAAAGCAACTGTTTCGCTGGCAAACATTGCTAATCTAATTAATTCTTTTTCATCTAAATCTAATTCGCTTTCGTGGTCAAAAATCTTATTTGTTTTTAAAACAAATAATTTTGCTAAACTCATTTTATTTTCTGTAATGGTGCCTGTTTTGTCAACACAAATAACAGTAGCACTTCCTAATGTTTCTACAGTTTTCATTTGCTTTACCACAATACCCATTTTCATTAATCTCCATGCGCCAAGAGCCATAAAAGTTGTAAAGGCAACAGGTATTTCTTCTGGCAAAACGCTCATTGCCAATGTTAATGCTTTTAATAAACTATCAAACAAATTAAATGATTGCAAATAATTTATAGCCCAAACTATTGCAAAAATTATAGCACCAATAATTATCATTTTTTTTACGAAACTATCAATTTGAATTTCTAATGGTGTTTTTTCCTCATTAATGCTTTCTAAACTTTTTCCAATTTTACCTAATTTAGTTTCATTTCCGATTGCATTTATTTCAACAATAGCCGATCCACTGGCAGCTAAAGTTCCTCTAAATACAAAATTATCTTTTTGAGATTTATCTTTGAAAACTGCTAAAGATTCACCTGTTAATATGGACTCATTTATTGAAAAATCATTTGAATGAAGGATTATGGCATCAGCTGATATTAAAGCACCTTCTTCTATAATTAAAATGTCACCAATAACTAAATCATCACTTTTAATTTTTTCAATTGTGTCATTTCTAATTACTTTGCAAAATGGCAAAGTAAAATCTTTTAATTTTTCTAAAGCATTTCTGCTTCTTGAATTCTGATATAATGAAATTGCAGCTATTAAAATAATAGCTGATAAAAGAAAAATTCCATCTCCGGTTTTACCACTTAAAAAATAAATTAAGGAAGCTGCCATTAATAAGATTATCATTGGCTCTTTTACTAAACTTTTAATAGCAATAATAATACTATTTTCTTTTTTGTAAACTAATTGATTGGTTCCGTTTTTTTTTATTGATTCGGCAACTTGTTTATTGGTTAAACCATTTATTATAAAATTATTGATAATCATAATTAAAAATAGTGTGGATTAAATAATTTTTGTGAAAGTAAAAAGATAGGTATGATATAAATTTAGTTGAGA
>JBIKOX010000105.1:0-10403 GCA_044357775.1 Bacteroidia bacterium
ACTATGGCTACAAATTCTTTAGTAGTAACTATTAATCAACCAACTCAACTTAATATCATCGCTAATTCAAATAATGCCTGCTTTGGATCTTGCACAGGCTCTGCTTTTCTATCTGCATTTGGTGGAACTCCCCCCTATAGTTATGCATGGTCTAATGGTTCGACCATACCGCAAGTTACAAACCTATGTGCCGGTATTTATACTGTTCAAGTAGTTGATATGAATGGCTGTGTGGCAAGTAATACAGCAGCTGTAATTCAATCACCTCAATTAAACATTTCAGTATCACAAACTAATACTACCTGTTTCACAAGTTGTAACGGCTCAGCAAACTTAAACCTAACAGGCGGTACTGCGCCATTTTACTATCAATGGCTACCTTCTGGAGCAACAAATACAACTAGTGTTACAAATCTTTGTGCTGGAAATCAATCAGTAATAGTACAAGATGCTTCAGGATGCGCTGTATCGTATACTTTTAATATTGTAACAACAGGAACAATTTCTAATCTTTCGGTAAGTATCACACCAATTAATGAAACCTGTTTTCAATCATTCGACGGACAAATTAATGTCACATTATCAGGTTCAAATTCTGGACCTTTTTCATATCAATGGAATAATGGAGCTACAACTCAAAATATAGCAAATGTAGCAACTGGTAATTATTGGGTAGAAATTACTGATGGTAGTTCGGGTTGTTTGTCCCTTCAAACAACAGTAAATTATACAGGTATTAATTGTGGCTCCATTTCAGGAAATGCTTTTATTGATATCAATAATGATTGTATTAAAAATATTGGAGATAATAACGCAGCTTATACATCTATTTTACTTAACCCCGGAAACCGCGTGGGTTATACAAATTGGGCAGGTAATTATACGGTAAGTAATTTACCTTATGGCACCTATTCTGTTTCGTTAAATAATTATTACGGAAACTTTGTTCCTACTTGCAGCCAAACTATTATAGCAACTATTAATGGCGGAAATCAAAATAGTATTAATAACAATTTATCTTTAGGTTTTAATTCAACTACAAATCCTGATTTGTATGTATCCGCATATAGTAATGGTATCGTTCCAGGTTTTGTATGTCATGTTAATTATCAATTAATTAACTTAAATAATGTGTCAGCTTCTGGATTATTCAAAACAATTTTACCTTCTTCATTTATAGCAAATATAACAAGCGGTAGTCCCAATACTTATATAATTTCGGGTGATACTGTGATTTGGAATTTCAATAATAGTGCTTATTCTGGTGGTAGTACATCGTTTATTATTTATTTTACAGTTCCATTATCAACTCCTCTAGGAAGTGCATTTACTTCTTGTATGTGGGCTCAACCTTTAGTTACTGATTTTAATCCTTTAAATAATTCGTATTGTTATTCTCGCAATGTAACAGGATCTTTTGATCCTAATGACAAAACGGTTAGTCCAATTGGAATGGGTACCAGCGGCGACATTGCAGCTACTGAAACAGATTTAACTTATTTAATTCGTTTTCAAAATACAGGAAATGGTCCTGCTGTAAATATTGTAGTGAAAGATACTTTATCAAACAATGTTGATGTGAATACTTTTGAAATGTTAGGATCAAGTCATAATTACAATCTTGAAATTTTGCCTGGTAATATTTTAAAATGGAAATTTAACAACATTATGCTACCAGATAGCAATAGTAATGAGCCCGGCAGTCATGGTTATATTCAATACCGTATTAAACGAACTAATAATAATACGCCAGGTACTCAAATAAAAAACACCGCTTATATTTACTTTGATTTTAATGAACCAGTAGTAACTAATACTGCATTAAATACTATTGAAACTGTTACCAAAATTAAATTACAATCATTCACCGAAAACGAATGGACTATTTATCCAAACCCAAGTACCGGAGCGTTATACATTGAAAATTCAAATTCAGCTAAAGAGGAAAGCAAAATAGAAATCTTGAACTCAATTGGGCAAACAGTTTTTGAAACAACAATTACTAGTAATTACAAAAACATTGATTTAAGTAAATTAAATAATGGTGTTTATTTTGTGAAGATTGCTTCTGATAAAGAGAGTGTGATTAAACGAGTTGTTTTGAGTAGGTAATTTTTTTCAACACAGAGATTCGGAGGTTATGAGATCACAGAGAATATTAAAGTAAAAAAACTCAGTGAACTCCATTTCTCATTACCTCTGTGTTGACTTTTTAATTACGAGTTATTAATAGATATAATTAATTACGTACTCTACTCCATTAAAGCTCAAAACATCATTTTGTTGCTTCCCAGCTAAAGCAATCACTAATGGAGATTTGCTTGAAATTACAAAAACAGTTTTATTATCAACTATTATTTTTCCAATAGAACTCGCAATTAAAAAATAACCTTTGTTAGTTTCTACTAAACTACCCTGCTCAATGCATTGAAAATTCTTATTGAAATTTATTTTTTCAAACTCTACTAATTGTAATTCAGCTTCGTTAAGTTGCGTTCCTAATTTTTCAATTTCGAGTTGCATCATTGCTTTAGATGTTTCATGTTTATCACCAGCCGAACTTTTACTTTCCGAATTAGAGGCTTCAGATACTTCATTGATGATTGCATGAAGAGAATTTATCTTATCCTTTAAATAATTACTACATGTTTTTATGAGTTTTTGTTTTTGCATTGGGATGATAAAGATGCGGATTTATTTAATAATAGAACGCTGATGACGCAGATTAAGAGGATAAAAAATGATTAAATATAGATAATCATAAAAAAAGAATCATAAGAAATCATAACTATCAGCGCCATCTGCGTTCCATTAAATGTTAACAATACGCAGATTTCTGTTAAAAAATTAAATACATCAGCCCCGCCCTGATATTGTATCTTTAAACCTCTATGGCAAAGACAACAGAAGTAAAAGAAACGCCTTTAATGAAACAATATAACGAAGTAAAAGGAAAATATCCTGATGCTATCTTATTATTTCGCGTGGGCGATTTTTACGAAACCTTTGGTGAAGATGCCATTAAAGCATCTCAAATTTTAGGCATTACCTTAACTAAAAGAGCCAATGGTTCTGCATCTCATATTGAGTTAGCTGGCTTCCCGCATCATAGTGTTGATACCTATTTACCAAAGCTAGTGCGTGCCGGTTATCGTGTGGCAATTTGCGACCAATTAGAAGACCCAAAGCTCACAAAAACTATTGTAAAACGTGGTGTTACCGAGTTAGTAACGCCAGGTGTTACTTTTAATGATAAAGTTTTAGAACATAAAACCAATAATTTTTTAGCGAGTATTCACCTTGATAAAGAAAATGCTGGAGTATCTTTTTTAGATGTATCTACTGGCGAATTTTTAGTTGCAGAAGGTTCGTTAACGTATATTGAAAAACTGATTCAAAGTTTTAAGCCAAACGAAATTTTATTTGAAAAAAATAAACGACAGTCTTTACTAAATTTAATTGGCGATAGGTTTTATATTTTTGGTTTAGAGGACTGGGCGTTTACTCAGGATTTTGGATACGAAGCACTTACCAAACAATTTGGGACCAATAGTTTAAAAGGATTTGGCATTGAACATTTGAACTTGGCTATAAAAAGTTGTGGCGCTATTTTGCATTACTTAGGCGAAACAAAACATGATAAATTGCAACACATTACTGCTGTAAGTAGGATTGAAGAGGATCAATATGTTTGGTTAGATAGATTTACGGTAAGAAATTTAGAATTATTTGGAAGTAGTCATGATAATGGTAAATGCCTAATTGATATAATTGATGCAACAGTAACACCTATGGGCTCTCGATTATTAAAACGTTGGTTAGCCTTACCATTAAAGCAATTAGACCTAATTAATGAACGCTTAGATGTTGTTGAATATTTTGGTGTACACAGTAATTTACAAACTGATTTAATTGCCCAATTTAAAGAGATAGGCGATTTAGAACGTTTAATTTCTAAGGTAGCAGCAGGAAAAATTAATCCTCGTGAGTTGGTGCAATTAAAGCGTGCTATGAATTTAATTGAATCTATTAAAGCGTCCACTTGCTTGTGTGATAATTTTTCGCTTCAAAAAATTGCTGAACAATTAAATCCTTGTATTTTAATGCGCGACCGTTTGCAAAATGAATTAAATGAAGACGCTCCCGTATTACTAAACAAAGGCAATGTGATTAATAAAGGAGTGAATGAAGAATTAGATGAATTGCGTGCCATTGCTTTTACAGGAAAAGATTACTTATTGCAAATACAAAAACGTGAAGTAGAGCGCACGGGAATTTCTTCCTTAAAAGTATCTTACAATAATGTGTTTGGTTATTATTTAGAAGTAACCAATGTGCATAAAGATAAAGTGCCTCAAGATTGGATAAGAAAACAAACGCTCACAACAGCAGAGCGTTATATTACGCCAGAACTAAAAATTTATGAAGAAAAAATTTTAGGTGCCGAAGATAAAATAGCCGTATTAGAACAAACCTTATATGAAGCTTTAGTAAGAGATTTAATTGATTATATTATCCCAATTCAGTTAAACGCCTCCTTAATTTCAAGATTAGATTGCTTATTATCCTTTGCTAAGTTAGCTAAAGATAATCATTACATCCGCCCTACTCTCACTTATGAATTTGCAATAGATATTATTGATGGTCGTCATCCCGTTATTGAAAAACAATTACCATTAGGCACCGATTATGTGAGTAACTCGGTGTATTTAGATAACGAAACTCAGCAAGTAATGATGATAACGGGGCCAAATATGAGCGGTAAATCTGCTTTATTGAGGCAGGTTGCATTAATTACGTTGATGGCTCAAATTGGATGTTACGTTCCTGCAAAAAGTGCTGAAATTGGCATAGTCGATAAAATATTTACAAGAGTTGGAGCAAGTGATAATATTTCTTCAGGAGAATCAACCTTTATGGTTGAAATGAATGAAACTGCTAGTATTTTAAATAATTTGAGCAACCGTAGTTTAATTTTATTAGATGAAATTGGGCGAGGAACATCTACTTATGATGGTATATCTATAGCATGGGCAATTGCAGAATACTTGCATTCTCAGCCAAAAAGCAGAGCAAAAACTTTATTTGCTACCCATTACCACGAACTAAATGAAATGACCACTTATTTTCCGAGAATTAAGAATTTTAATGTATCGGTTAAGGAAGTAAATAACAAAATCATTTTTTTACGTAAGTTGCAGGAAGGTGGCAGCGAACATAGTTTTGGTATTCATGTAGCTCGAATGGCCGGAATGCCAAAACAGGTAGTGGACAGGGCTAATGATATTTTAAAAAAATTAGAAAAAGATCATGAATTAGAACTTTCTGAATTGGAGCTTAACCAAAACCCTGAAACAAGTGAAAAAAGCAATGGAGCAACAAATCCAAAAGCTTTGAATAGTAAAAGTGACTATCAATTAAGTTTTTTTCAGTTAAACGATCCAGTTTTAGAATCGGTAAAAGAGGAACTTTTAAAAGTGGATATTAACACCTTGACACCAGTTGAGGCATTAATGAAACTCAATGATATCAAACGAATGCTTGGAGCTTAAAATAGTGTAAAAAAAATTTTGTCAAAGCAAAAAAACAATTATCTTTGCATCCCCGATTAATAAATCGGATGTTCTTTTTAATATAATTATAAGCGAAAGTAGCTCAGTTGGTAGAGCGTAACCTTGCCAAGGTTAAGGTCGCGGGTTCGAGACCCGTCTTTCGCTCAAAAACTGACTCTCGAGTTTTTTTTAACCAAAAATGCCCCGGTGGTGGAATTGGTAGACACGCAGGACTTAAAATCCTGTGTCTTCACGGACGTACGGGTTCAAGTCCCGTCTGGGGTACACAGCAAAATCAAGCCTTTCAGAGATGAAAGGCTTTTTTGTTGCCTTCACTTTTTTCTCTTCATTAAACATTCATTAAACATTTTAGAGGTTTCTGATTAGTTTTAAACAATTTCACTAGTTGCAAAAGAGTATTGAGTTACAAAACCGCTAAAATTCTATTTTTGAATGGGCCTAATTTTAGGGAAGCTTACATTCTTTATGTTTATTCGTTAAACCGTTAATATTTTCTGTCCTTTTTCGTCTATAATTGTTTGTAGGTTGTCAAATGTTGTTACTAAGGCAAACCCGTTATAAAATGGTTCAATTGTCAAGTAACGATTTTTATAAACCTCGTTTCCTTGTTTGTCAATGTGAAACCAACCGATATTGTCTTTTGCTGTTGCAAAGTTTTTATGGAAAACACCCAAGTCAAGAAACGATTTGTCGTTTATTAACTTTCCATTCTTGTCTATGTGTCTGTAAAAACCGTCTTGTGATTTTACACAAGCAATTCTGTCTTTGTAGTCTCCTGCGTAAACGTAATTCTGTTTATAGATGCGATTTCCGTTTAGGTCAATATGAAAATAATGGTTGTCAGCGTTGCGAACGGTGCAAATGTTT
Source organism: Bacteroidia bacterium (assembly GCA_044357775.1). Classification (GTDB taxonomy): domain Bacteria; phylum Bacteroidota; class Bacteroidia; order B-17B0; family Aurantibacillaceae; genus UBA4416. The sequence goes on from JBIKOX010000105.1 coordinate 6,441, forward strand.
TCTTGAAAATTCCCTGTCCACGAAAACGAAGTTTGATAAACTTTTTCGCCTTTTTCGTTGATGTGAAACCAACTGTTTCCTTCAACTACAGAAGCACGATTACAATAAAAACCAAATGTCCTTGAATAGCGATTTATGTAAAGTTCGTTTCCGTTTATGTCAATGTGATAAGCGCCCGAATTGTCTAAAACAGGGGCAAGTGCTGGCGAATGAAATTTTAAGGCTTCAATAAATGTTTTTCCGAAAATCGGTTTTCCGTCAAACAAAAAATGCGTGTTGTCTGCTGATACTTTAATTTCTTGCCAGTTCATTGTTTCTAAATGTCAGTCCTGTTAAATAGTCTATCCAATTATCTTTTGTGTAAACTTTCTTGTTTATGCTGTAATGATAAAATGCAATTAACATATCGTGAGTGATGAAAATTGTCGTTCCGTTTTGTGTTGAATTTTCGTTTATGAAATTCGTAATTCTATTATTTAACTCGTTAATGTTAGTAATGCCTGGAATTTTTTCGCCTAGCATAAACCGTTTATAAATTTCGTCAAAACCGTGTTGAAGAAAAAATTCCCCTGCTATCTTTTCGTCTGAAATATGCAGTCCTGGCGCACCCAAAGAAGTTGTTTCAATTATTTCTATTAAACTTCCATAACCTTTAGTTATAAATTCAGCCGTCTGAACACAACGCCAAATTGGACTTGTAAAAATTCTAGTGATTTTTCTTTCTGCTAATTTTTCACCAAAATTTTGTGCGTTTTGTTTTCCTTTTTCGTTCAATAAGATTTCATTTCCGAAAGAACCTTGCGTAATGTCATCTCTGTCAGCGTGGCGAAGTAAAAGCGATATTTTTTCGTTTACATTCATTTAGTTCGGTTTACGCATATTACAGGTTTTACACAAATCAATTTTCTTGTAATTTTTTACAAGAGTTTGATAAGTGTTGCTTTGCAACACTTCTTCAATGCTTGTGTTTTCAATGTTTCCAAAGTATCCTAGCGTTTTTCGCATTTCGTCTGGTGCGCAACAAGGCGAAATATTTCCTGTTGCTGAAACCCAAAGTTCCTTTTCTAAAAACGGACATTCGTAGCTTACGGGGATTTCTTTGTTTTCGTTTTTCTGCAATGGAATAATGTTTTCCAAAATCACTTTTTCGCCATTGGGTTTGCGGAATTTCTCCTGTGCTTCATTCGCTTGTTTTACATATTTGTTCCATTGCAAAATACTTTCAGGCGTTGCTTTCATTGACAAGTGTTGGATTTCATCAAAATGCGCCCAAAGCTGATGTCCTTTCACTCTATCAACTCCAAGTTGTGAAGCCAATTTCACGATGTCCGCTAATTCGTGCATATTGTTTTGCATAAACGTGAGTTGAAACGTTACACGGCAGTAATAGCCTGTTTTTGCAAAGTGTTCATCACGAATACGTATAAACTCTTTCACGTTTGCAAATGCTTCTTCAAAGTTTATTTTCAACATTACTTTTTGTGAAGTTTCGGCAGTTGCACCGTTCCAACTTATTTTCACATCGGTTGTAATTGGCACAATTAGTTTCGCCCATTCTGTAACGGTTTTCTCAGTTGTTCGTGGAAATGTTCCGTTCGTTGTCAAATTCATCTTGATGTTGTATTTGTAACACAAATCAATGAAGTGGGCAAAATGCCTATAGATTAAAGGTTCGCCCATTGTGGACGGTATCATTTCCGTAACACCGATTTTTTTCGCTTGCTTAAAAATTGGCTCTAACCATTCTTTCGGCATTCTGCGATGTTTGCCGTTGAGTTTTTCTTTGATGTAAGTTGAAAACGGACTATGTTCTTCGCACATTGTGCAACTCAAATTACAATCTTCGGGATTTGTGTCAAGTGTAACACGCCAAAGCTTGTAAATGAATTTGCTGTAAAGGTTTTCTAATTCTTTGCAATGGTTTTTAATATTTGGAACGCTTCCGTCTGCGGAATACAAATAACCTTTTTCACCTAAAGTTTTCATTTTGTCAGGATTTGAAACAGCAAATTTCATTTGTTGAGCTAAAGAATTTGTGTTGCGATGTTCAAACAAAAGTCCATTTACATTGTGCTGAACATATTCTTTCATTCCACCAAATTCGGCTGTGATTACAGGAACTTTACACGATTGTGCTTCGTGAATTACAAGAGGCGAATTTTCGCCCCAAATACTTGGAACTATAATACAATCAACATTTGAAAAAACATCATTAGCCAAATTGTGATTGATGTATTCGCCTGAAAATTCAATTCTGTTTTTTGAAGTTTCGGCTAATGCTTTCATAGCATTTGTGCTTTGTCCGTTTGCTCTGCCAAAAATTTTAAGCGTTGCAGGTTCTTCAATCTGCTTAAATGCTTCAATTAGAATGTTTACTCCTTTTGCTGGGATATGAGTTCCGATGTAACCAAAAGTGTAATTCGTTTTCTCTTTCGATTTTTCGGTTTGTGTTAAATATTCATCAGGAAACCCATAATCTAAGTAAATGATTTTGTTTTCGGGAACACCAAAGTCATTGATAAATCTATCACGCAAATAGTTTGAAGGTGAGATAAACAAATCAACTTTTTTGATGATTGCTTTTGTTTCAATCATTCGTTGATGTGTCCAACTGCTCCAATTTTCAATTTCTGATGTTTCGTTTTCTTCTCGTCCGCTGAAATACACTTTGTAGCAATCAGTCGCACATTTTTTGTCGTCTTGTTTTTCGCACAACTGAAAGTTGTTTTCGTTTCCTATACTTCGTGTCAAAAATTGTCCACGAGGACACATTAGCCAAAAATCGTGAAGCGTGTAAACAATAGGAATTTTGAGTTTGTTTAGTTCATCAATCAAACCTATTGAAAGGTGATTAACGTGTCCGATGTGAGCAATTTCGGGTTTGATTTGTTTTAATAATTGCGAAAAGTTGTCGTCTATTTGTTTGTGGCGATAACCGTCCTTGCCCTGCGGATTGTTTACGAAATAAAGCATTAAATTATCGTTTACTTTTTGCTCCCGAATACTGAAACAACTTGCATACGGATTTTCTTCCCGTGTAAAAACGGAAACTTTATGATTCTTTGAAAGTTCGTTGCAAATGGATTGACTGTAAACTTCTGAACCTGCATTGTAATTGGGCGGATAGCCGTGTATTATTTTTAAAATGTGCATTTTTAGTTGGATTAAAATTATAAAAGCAAGCGGGCGAAGCCCGCTTGCTTAATGCACAACTTATCTTTTACCTTTTTGTTGGTTCGGATTAAGCTGTTTTCCACGATTACCTTGATTTTTGTCAAAGGTCGTGTTGCTTCCATTAGTTCCCTTGTTTGGGTTCTTAATGTCTGCCTGATGATTAGATGATTTGTTTTTCATAAATCACAACAGTTTAGAAGTTACGCCTACTCTTAATTTGCTTTTCGGCATCCGCACCGTCAGTTTTGAATGGACTTCAGAATAACCATTTTATCGTCACCGTTGTCGGTTTGCAGTGTCTTTGTCTCTTCCTGAAAATGGTTGACATGTTTTTATGATTTAAAATTAATATTATTTTGTGTAGCTTTTTCTTTTTTGCTTCTTTTTTCTTTTGTTAATATGTGTTTATTTGTTAATAACCTAGAGTAGAATTTAGGTTTATGTTTTTGTTGTATGTGTGCTAGAACTGGGGTAACATAATCACAACTTATGTGTGGACGTTTATTATTATAAATATTAATGACGTTTTTAATTTCTCGTTGTGCTTGTACTTCATTTACAAAACCTTCTGCAATATCAAACTCTCCTTTTAGAATACCATTTACTCTTTCAGCTACTGCATTTTCATAAGGGTCATAACTTTGAGTCATGCTGATTTTAATATTATTATCTTCTAATAGTTTGGTGTAGTTGTCAGCGCAATACTGAAAGCCTCTGTCAGAATGATGTATTAATGCTCTGCCAGGATATACTCTGTTCGCTATTGCCATGCGCAAAGCAATGGCAGAA
>JBIKOX010000278.1:0-2852 GCA_044357775.1 Bacteroidia bacterium
ATGTTCGTTACTATTTAAATAAAAGTTCTCTGCTTGAAAAGCAAATGTCTTAAATGTTTTTTCAAATTCGTGGTGCCAGTAAATATGCTCTATACCACTAACTTCGGTAGCTTGGGCTTTGGTTAATTTAGCTCCTTCCCAAATAGCAATTAATTCACTTGTTTCTTTTATAAATAGAACTTCTTTATGTTTTCCATCTTTTACATCCGGAAAAATCATCAAAATTGTATCTTCCTGGTCTACTCCTGTTAAATAAAACAAATCACTGTTCTGAACAAAACCTAGCGCGCCATCAGCATTTGTAGGCAGAATATCGTTGCTAACAAATAATGCTAGCGAATTTGGTTTTAAATGTTTAGAATAGTTTTTTCGATTATCAACGAATAAATCTTTTTTGATGGCTGAATACTTCATAGTAAAATAATTTTTTAGGATTACTAAGGTAGCTGTTTTTATGATTATTAGCTATATGAAATAAAAAATAGCGAGGTTTTTTGCCGCGCTATTTTTGTAATTCTATTAAGAATAATAATTAATCTAATGAGATATAAATGGATAAATGATCACTATAACCATTATAATATTTTTCTCCACTATAGGTGCGATTAGGTTTTTCTTCTCCGGTTTTAGAGTTTTTAAATAATACAAAATCTTTACGTAAAATGTGTGCATTTTTTGGGTCAAATTTATACCCTTTCTTTGCTCCAATAAACGATTGAGAAACAATAATCTGATCTAACACTCTCCATTCTTTGTCGTAATAATGTGTGCCCTGCTTAGCTGCGTCTAAAGTTTGGTACGCATTATATAAATCTCCTTTACCTTTTGGTTTATCACTAGCTTTTAATGTATTTAAAATGCTATTATTATCCGGATGATCGTTAAAATCTCCCATAACAATTACCTTTGCTTTTGCATCTTTTTTTTGTAATTCATTTATTTTATTGCGCACTTGTTCGGCAGCAAAAATACGACGAGGCTCAGATTCCTTTTCTCCTTCTCGCCTACTTGGCCAATGATTTACAAATACATAAATAACATCGCCATTGGTTGCTTTTAAAGTTGCAAATAAAACATTTCTTGTTTTATAAGCACCTAGTGCCGAATTAGTGGCATTTATTTCTTTAAAATCAACTAAAGTAAAAACAGATTTGTCATACAATAAACCAACATCTATGCTGCGCTCATCTGGACTATCAGTTGAAAGTACGCCATATGATTTTGTTTTAAATTGCGATTTTGAAACAAGCTCTTCCAACACCTCTTTATTTTCAATTTCAACTAAACCAACTAATGCGGGTAAGCCATCTCCTACTACTGTTGAGTCTAATACTTGTGCAACTTTAGTAAGTTTATTCATAAAACGAGTTTCATCCCATTTTAATGGAGATTCAGGTAAAAACTCATCGTCTTTTTTATTTGGATCATCCTTCGTATCAAAAAAATTCTCGCAATTATAAAACGCGACAGTAATTGAACTTTTAGATTGGGCAAAAGTTGTTGTTATGCTTAAGAAAAAGATAACAGAAGAAATGAATTTACACATAAGCAAATGTAGCTAAAAATATATTTATACGTTAAAGATATCATTTCAAAAATTAAAGCATATTTACATATTGTTATTATTTCTTAAAATTTAAAACATCATGAAAAAACGTTTCACTCTAAAAAACATTTCTATTGTATTCGTATTTATTTTACTAATGATTCAGTCTATCCAGATTGATAAAACAATACAGGCAGTAAATCCCGCTACCGATTTCATTTCGGTTACGGCTGCAAATTCAGATGTTGCTGGGTTTTTAAAAACAGCTTGTTATGATTGTCATTCTAACCAGCCAACTTATCCTTGGTATACCAGTATTGCTCCAGTTTCTTGGTGGATTAAACATCATATCAACGAAGGACGCCAGCATTTGAATTTTTCGATTTGGAGCACTTATTCTGAAAAACGCAAAAATCACAAATTAGAAGAGTGCATTGAAATGATTGAAGAAGGAGAAATGCCGATGTACTCATATACCGTAATGCACAAAGAAGCAAAATTATCTTATTCACAAAAACTGCAATTAGTTGAATTTTTTAAGGCTTTGAAAGGAAACGCAAATTTTGAAAATGATTAATTTGAACTTTTGACAATTTTATTGCTAAGCAAAAAATGTAATAGCTACTTTTTATTTTAATGCTAAATTTAACTTTACGTATAAATTACCATTAAGCAAAATTTTAATTTATACATTAATATTGCCATTAAAAGTCTCTAAAATCAATTAATATTTTTTAATTTGCACTTCATAAAAACTTAAAACGATGTACGGTAAATTTCAAAACCACTTACAAATTCAGTTAAACGAAATAGAAGAAAACGGTCTGCTTAAAAAGGAACGCATTATAACCACACCGCAAGGCGCAGCTATAAGCGTTAGTGGCGGTAACGAAGTTATTGTATTTTGCTCTAATAATTATTTAGGATTATCATCTCATCCAAAAGTTATTGAAGGCGCTAAAACAGCACTAGATACGCATGGTTTCGGAATGTCTTCTGTTCGATTTATTTGTGGTACTCAAGATATTCATAAAACTTTAGAGCAAAAGATTGCAACTTTTTTAGGTCAAGAAGATACTATTTTATATGCAGCAGCCTTTGATGCAAATGGTGGCGTATTTGAGCCGCTTTTTGGTGAAGAAGATGCAATTATTTCTGATGAATTAAATCATGCTTCTATTATTGATGGGGTGCGTTTATGCAAAGCGCAGCGTTACCGTTATAAAAATTGCGATATGCAAGATTTAGAGGAGCAATTAATAAAGGCACAAGCGCAGCGTTATCGTATAATTGTAACAGATGGCGT
>JBIKOX010000279.1:0-2841 GCA_044357775.1 Bacteroidia bacterium
TGCTAACGGTTAGTGGTCAGACACCCGGAGCTACTTTGTATATTAGATTTTGGGAATATGGTAATGATAATAACGGAACTTTTGGCCTTTGCGCTACTGCTCCTGCTCCGCCACCGCCACCGCCAGCAAATGATGAACCAAATGCCCCAACATCTATAGTAATAGGTGCTTCTTGTTCTTATACAACTTTCACTAATGCAAATGCTACTAATTCAACTTGTGGAACAATTCCAGTGCCTGGTTGCGCATCTTATTTAGGAGGCGATGTATGGTTTTCAGTTACTGTTCCTGCTGGAGGTACAATCATTTTTGATTCACAAACTGGAGGCATTACAGATGGCGGCATAGCGGTTTATTCTGGAACTCCTTGCGGTGTTTTAACTTTAATAGGTTGTGATGATGATAGTAGTCCAAATGGTTCAATGCCTATGCTAACGGTTAGTGGTCAGACACCCGGAGCTACTTTGTATATTAGATTTTGGGAATATGGTAATGATAATAACGGAACTTTTGGCCTTTGCGCTACTGCTCCTGCTCCGCCGCCACCAGCGCCAGCAAACGATGAACCAAATACTGCAACGCCTATACCGATAGGCGCTACCTGTTCTTATACCACTTTCACCAATGCAAATGCTACTAATTCAACTTGTGGAACAATTCCAGCTCCAGGTTGTTCATCTTATTTAGGCGGTGACGTTTGGTTTTCTGTTACTGTTCCGGCAAGTGGCGGTTTTATTTTAGATTCTCAAACTGGAGTAATTACTGATGGAGGGGTCGCCATTTATTCTGGCACTCCTTGTGGAGTTTTAACTTTAATTGGTTGCGATGACGATAGTAGTCCAAATGGTGCGATGCCAATGCTAACAGTTAGTGGTCAAACACCAGGAACAACTTTATATATTAGATTTTTTGAATATAGTAATGATAATAATGGGACTTTTGGTTTATGCTTAACAAACCTACCTGCTCCTCCAGCAAATGATAATTGTTCTGGTTCTTATAGTTTATCTGTTAGCACAACTTCTTTATGTGTATCAACCACTACCGCAACATCTAGCAATGCTACGGAATCTTTAATAGGATGCACTGGTAACGCGGATGATGACGTTTGGTTTTCCTTTGTAGCTTCTTCAACTTCTCATTTAGTTTCCGTAACACCTGGAACACTTAACAATGGTGTATTTGAGATATTTACAGGTACATGTTTTGGATTAACAACTTATAGTTGTGTAAATAACTCCACTGGTTCTTCTGATGAATCAGCAATAATTGATGGCTTAATTACAGGAAATACTTATTTTGTTAGAGTTTATAGTAATGGAAATAATACTAATGCAGGTACTTTTAGTGTGTGTGTTACAACTCCGCCACCTTCTCCAGCCAATGATAATTGCACTGGAGCATATACAGCCGCTGTGAGTTCAGGTACTGCATGCACATCATTAACTGATGGCACATTGCTTGGAGCAACTGCGTCAACTCAAGTTAATAATTGTGCCAGTGGCGACGATGGCAATGATGTTTGGTATAGTTTTGTAGCTACATCTTCCACACATTCAATTACAATTAATAACGTGGCAGGAAATACGACTGATTTATATCACTCAGTTTATGCCGGTTCTTGTAGTTCAATTGGAAATGCTATTGTTTGCAGTGATCCAAACAATAGCACGGTAAATGGCTTAACGCCAGGAAATATATATTACTTAAGAGTTTATACTTATTGGTCGGCACCAACTGCCAATACAACCTTTAGTGTTTGCATCAGAACAGGACCGCCAACTGGTGCATGTGGTAATCCGGCAAATAACGATTATTGCTCCAATCCGGCAACACTTACTCAAGCTGCGGGAACTTTTTCAAGCACAACCTCTTCCATTTATTCATCCGATCAATCTTCACCTTTATTTTCAATTTTTTGTGGTTCAATCGAAAATAATTCGTGGTACAGTTTTGTGGCTTCAGGTACTACAGCTAGTTTTCCTTTTACCTCTATAACTGGTTGCGTTTGGAATGATGGAATACAAGCTGAAGTTTATAGTGTTACAACTAATGCTTCAGGATGTTGCACTGGGTTTACATCAATGTCAAATTGCTATAATCCAGGAACAACAGCAACTGGAACTGTAAGTGCAACCGGTTTAACAATTGGGCAAACTTATATATTAATGGTAGATGGCTATGCGGGAGACGTATGTAATTTTACCGTAAATGGATGGACAGCAATAGGTGTTTTACCTATTGAACTTTTAGCATTTACAGGTAGAAATGAAGAAACAAAAAATAAAATACAATGGGTAACAGCAACAGAAATAAATAGTAATTTTTTTGTTTTAGAAAAATCAAAAAATGGACTTGATTTTGAATCTTTAATGACTGTTAATGCTGCTAATAATAGTTTATCAAACAAATATTACAATGCCTTTGACTTAAATCCTTTTGAAAACATTACATACTACAGATTAAACCTATTTGATTTAGATGGAACTAGTGAATATTCAAATGTTATAGCAATAGATAATTCGAATTTAACCAACTTTATTACTTCAGCTAGACCAAATCCAACACAAGGGAATATTGAGTTTGATGTAAACACAAAGGGAAAAGAAATCATTAGTATAGAACTTTTTAATAATAATGGCTTATTAACTAGCACCGAAAAGCATAATTCAATTGGTGGCTACGAAACTTTACACTTTGATCTTAGCAGTTACGAGGCTGGATTATATTTACTGAAAGTAACTTTTGAAAATTCGGGAAAATCAGAAATCATTAAAGTAATCAAAAATTAATAAAAAGCCATCAACTCCTTTTTTTATTAAATATACAATCGTTTTTTTA
>JBIKOX010000280.1:0-2827 GCA_044357775.1 Bacteroidia bacterium
CAGTCCAATTATTACTTACAAGCCCTTTGGTTTGATTAATTACTGCTTCACTATTGGGTGAATAAACATATGGTGTGTAACCAACCAGAACGAAAGGAGATAAATTAATTCTGTTTTTCAGGCTTAGAGAATAACCTGCTCTTATGATGAGTCCTCCTCCAATACCAAATGCCTTTGACCTTGTGTCATCATAATTAAAAGGTTCATCGTTCACATACCTACAAAGTCCGCTTGATACTGCCGAGATAATTAGGTCAGTGTAAAATCCTTTCGCGTTTTCATTGTTTTGAAAATGAATTATGTAACCTAAGTTTAAAAAATGCAGATTTAAGACATTGTTCAATTTGTCATTCTCAGCGGAACTTTTAAAATTAGAATAGGAAAGATGTACTCCGTGTTTTAACCTTTTAGAAGATTTAATAATGTAAGATGCGGAAGCAGTTAGTCCGTGCATGAGCAATGGTTGTTTTTCTTCAAGAAATGGTCTGCTGAAATTGTAGGTTTGAATAGCTTTTTCCCACTTATTAGCAAACATATACTTGTATGAAACATCGCTTCTAAATTCTTGCGCGATACTGAGTCTATAAAACAGCATGCTAAATATTAACACTCTCATTTTTTGATGTCATTTAAAATATTCAAAACTTCTCTATAGCCTGTTTCTGCGGCACCGTGAACAGTTTGATGGTGTCCATTTGTATTCATTGCTTCACCAGCGAAGTATAATTTGTTGTTTATTGGTTGAGCTGCAATTTTTCGTGCGTCTCCCATGCCAATAGTGCTGTAAGAGTAGGCTCCTTTTACGAATGGATTGGTTGTCCAGTTTTGAACATGCGATGCAACAAATGATGAAGTTGCCTGTCCGTTATACATTGTGTCTAATTCTTGAAGTAATGCTGCTGTTATCGCTGTGTCATTCGGCTTGTTCACCCATAATAAATGCAAGCAATACGATATCGTTTTGCGCTTTGCCTATGCTGTCATCGGCATAAGCTGCACAAATTGACCCACCAATTATATTTTGATCGAAGAACTTGTTACTAAATTTTAGAAACACTTTCATACCCGCATCCATACCTATTTTTGAAAATGCAGTTACTTTTTCATTAGGTAATGCGGGAATAAATTGAATGTCTGCCGATTTTAGAATTGGAATAGCAACGGTAATTATCACCTTGTCTGCGAAGTATGAATTGTTGTTACTGTCTGTTATTTGGATTGTTGATTGCGAATAATCAATTTTAGACACAATTGTATTGAGTAGGATAAGATCCTTTACTTGATTTGCAATTTGCGTATCAATTAAGTCAAAAAAAGTTTCTTGAAATTTAAAATCATCGTTCCCAGCATTCCAATTTTCTTCGTCTTCGTTGTTCCCAAATACAGAAAGACGAGAAGCGGCAGCACCTTGGTCTCCGGCAATATTTTCCACAATGTATTTATATTCGTTTCCCAAACCTTTTTGCAAAGCATAGTCTTTAAATGAAACATCGGGCAAATCATCGCCTTCAAAAATATCGGTATTTTGGGGTAAAGAATTCACTAATTGATTACTGAACCAATATTTTGCAGCACTATCGTCTAAAGTGATTTTAGTGTTTGACTTAGTAATCAAATCGCCCAAAATACTATTTTTACCATGTAACCATTGTGCGCCTGTATCGATAGGGAAATTGGCAAAACCGGACAGCTTTCCAAGACGTCCGCCATAATTTGGAGAAGCCTCTAAAATCTGAAAATTTATTCCTTTTGATTTTAAAATATATGCTGCATATAGTCCCGCAACACCTGCTCCAATAATAACAACTTTTCCATCATAATTAATGTCTTCCAATAAAGCTTCTTTTCTGCAAGCAGAAAGAAATAGTGGAGGAATTAACAGGCCGCCAATTGAGAATAAGGTTGATTGTTTTATAAAATGTCGTCTATCCATTTTGTTAGTTTTTTTCTTACTGTGTCGTTTTATTTTAGGCTTCCGTTAACGACAGTCTGTGAAAAACTAACGATAATTAGTTCATAAATATAGGAATTAATGAGTGAAAACGGGCTGGGAGTTTCGTGAATACATTTATTTATAAATTTAGTAAAATGAGTTGATTAGACCTTCTAGATCGGTTTCAAATTAAGATGCGCCGCTTGGTAGAATTTATTGATAATGAATATGCTGTGAGGTTTGCGGAATCGTTTGTGAAGCAGTTGAAGGACGTGAAAAACAAAGCTGTTTTGACAGGTGTATTATGAAAATGTGGGTTTTTTAACAGCTTGAAGGTTTGAGGATTTGCCATGTGGCTTTATGTTGTGCCTGCGGCAAGATTATGGCGCTTGTACGCTATTAGCTTCTGTGCCTTTGTCTGTTAGTTTTTCTTTGTCCCAAGCTAATACTTTGACTCCGTTTGAGTAATGTATAAGGTCAGGTTTTCTATTTAGTTTTATGTTTCCAAATTTATAGTCTGTTGTCAATTCTATAATTTCTACTTCAAATATTTTCCAAGGTACGTGATGAATTTCGTATGTATATGTTTGATTTTTTGTTTGTAAGTACAAGCAATATCTTTCAGTCAGCCATTTGTCAAGTGTTGATTTATTTGTCAATTCTTGTCCAATTACAAATTTAGTTTTAAGTTTAAAATTTTTATTCTTGTTACTTGAAGTGATATGTTTTATGTTTTCTTTTTCTCCTCGTTCAATTTCTGACTTTTCGTATGGAAGTCCTGAAAGTTGTTTTGCAATAAATGTTGAAGTTTCTTTTTGAGCTTCTATGTTTAGAAAAAAAACACCTGGTTTATTGTCTTGTGTTAAATAGGTTCTAACATTTATTTCGTCAAAG
>JBIKOX010000106.1:0-10239 GCA_044357775.1 Bacteroidia bacterium
AATCAAACCAACTAAAAGCAGTTTATAAATATGGTAATAGCCCTTTAATTGGCTATAATGGTGGTAATGACGTCCGTGTAACAGGCGTAAGTTTTGATAAAAACTCAAATTTATGGGCATCAATTACGCTTGGAAAAAAATGTATTACCGTCAGAAAGCCAAATAATACATGGACTCTTTTAAATTTTGAGCAGTTTGTTGTTCAGCCTACCATTTCTAAAATCATTTTTGATAAATATGATCAGGCTTGGATAGTTTTACCGCGTAATATTGGATTAATGGTTTATAAAGATGTTAATGGTTTATCTCAACCAAATTCTTCCAATACAAAATTTTTAAGCAGTGTGGTTGGTAATGGAAAAATGCCTTCGCAAGATGTTCATTCTATTTGTGAGGATAAGGAAGGTCATATTTGGCTTGGAACAGCAAAAGGTGTTGCCGTATTTTATAACCCTGAAAATGTTTTTACTACTTCTAATTGGGATTGTCAACAAATATTAATTGAGCAAGATGGCTATGTTCAAATACTTTTAGAAAATGATATTATTTCCGCAATAGCTGTAGATGGGGTTAATCAAAAATGGATTGGCACTCAAAGTTCAGGTGTTTATTGCTTGTCATCAGATGGGCAGAAAGAAATTTTTCATTTCACACAAGAAAACAGTCCACTCTATTCAAATACCATTAAAGATGTTGCAGTTGATGAGATTTCTGGTGATGTTTTTATTGCTACCGACAAAGGAATTCAGTCATTTAGAACTTCTATCATAAAAGGTTTTGAAGATTATTCTAAAATACATACTTACCCAAATCCAGTACGACCAGGATATAGTGGAAATGTTTATGTTAAAGGATTAGTCGATGAATCGGAAGTTAAAATTACCGATGTTAGTGGTAATTTAGTTTGGTCAACAAAATCGCAAGGTGGTCAAATTGAGTGGAATCTTAAAACGTTTAGTGGAACCAAAGCGAGTAGTGGTGTATATTTAATTTACTGTGCTACTGCTACAGGAAAACTATCTGCAACTACAAAACTATTGATTATTAATTAATGCTTTATACAACGCAAGGCATTGTTTTGCATAATATAAAGTATGCCGATAAAAAAATAATTTCAAAAATTTACACGAAAGATTTTGGATTAATTTCTGCCAATATCAATATCGGAACAGGAGCAAAGGCTAAAATAAAATCAGGAGTCATTCAACCCTTAACACAAATTGAATTCATTGTTTCATTAAAAGAAAATAAAGATATTCAGCAAATCAATGAAGTTAAGTGCTTGTTTGTGTATACTGATTTACAATTAAATTTTAGTAAGTTGTGTATAGCACAATTTTTAAATGAAGTGTTGTATAAATGTATCAAAGAGCAAATTCCTAACGACGATTTATTTGATTTAATTTGCAACACCTATCAATGGTTAGATAAGTCTGACTCAAATTTTGTAGATACTCATATTTATTTTTTATTTGAATTAACTAAACATCTAGGTTTTTATCCTATTAATAACAGAGATAATAGTATGGCCTATTTTGATACGTTAGAAGGTAAATTTTCTTCAAGCATTAAAAGTTTTCCACTAGGTTTTGACCATTGGCAATCGACTTTGTTTGCCGATTTATTTTCACATTCAATACTAAATCAAAAAAAAATAAATAGAAGCGAGCGTTTGGCTTTACTAGATTGCTTATTGCAATATTATAAAATGCAAATTCCCGGACTTATCGAATTAAAATCATATAATGTGATGCAGGAAATGGCAAATGAAATGTAATTTTATTCCTCTTTATCTTCCTGAGTAAAATCTTTTAATCGTTTTATCTTACGCTCTTTAATGTTAAATAATTCAATTAACATAGCAAATGCTAATGCAATATAAGCATAGTTTTTATTCAGTTCAATGTGGTGTTCATGCGGCAAGGTAGTATTGTAGCTATCAATTAGTGCTTCTGCAACTAATATACCGCCAATTACCAATAAAAAAGATAAGGCAATCATTTTAATACCAGGGTTTTTATTAATAAAATCAGAAACTAAACCTGAAAACAAAATCATTAAAAACATAGATATTACTACGGCAGAGACCATAATTAAAACAACACCCGATAATCCAACAGCAGCTAATATACTATCAAAGGAAAATACAAAATCAATGATGATGATTTGCATGATGATGGCATTAAAGGTGGATTTTCCTTTTTTTCCCGGACCAATTTCATCTTCATCACCATGAATATGTTCCTGAATTTCTTGCCATGTTTTTATCAATAAAAACAAACCACCTCCTAGCAAAATAAGTGCTTTTCCGGAAATTCCATATTCTCCCAAATGAAAAAAGGGATCTTTTAATCCCGCTATAAAGCCAATACAAAATAAAAGAATTGTTCGCACAACCAAAGCTAAAAGGAGACCTATTGTTCTAGCTTTTGATTGCTGTATACGCGGTAATTTATCTACTGCTATCGAAATGAAAATAATATTATCAATTCCAAGTATTATTTCTAATAGAGTTAAAGTAAATAAAGTAATAAGGCCATTTATAGAAAGTAAGCTGGATAAATCAGTCGCGAAATTATGCATATTTTTATTTAGGATGCAAATATAAGTGGTTTTTAAAGCTTTACCTAAAAAAATATCAATTGATTATGAGATAGTTATATATTTTTAATTACTATGTATAGCAAGGTACTATGAAAAAAATATATCTTTGCAAAGCATAATATTAAGTTTTTGTATTCTAGCTAAAAACCTTAAAGTAGTGCGATAAAAATAATAGTAATTAATACAAATATTATATGATAAACTCAGATAATGCAAAAGCTCAAATGCGCAAAGGTGTTCTTGAGCTCTGCATACTTTCCATTCTCTCGCAAGGTGAAGCCTATCCAACCGAAATCATTGAAAAATTAAAAGAAACCAAATTAGTTGTTGTGGAAGGAACGCTGTATCCTCTTTTAACTAGATTAAAAAATACAGGATTACTTTCTTATCGTTGGGAAGAAAGTTCATCTGGGCCGCCCCGTAAATATTATTTTTTAACAGAAATAGGGCAAAATTATCTAAACGAATTACAACTGTCATGGATAGAACTCGTAAATGCAGTAAACACCACCATACAAAACACTAAATAAAATAATTGTAGTTAAAATTTAAAGAAATAATAAAATGAATAAGACAGTAACCATATATGCAGTATTATTTTTCATATAGAGGAAGATGCGTTTGATAAATTAAGTAAATACCTATCAACAATTAAAGGATATTTCAGCAACACTGAAAGCGGCAATGAAATTATGAATGACATTGAAGCTCGTATTGCCGAAATGTTACAAAGTAAAATTAGCGCAGCAAAACAAGTTGTTTTAATGATTGATGTTGATTCTGTAATGGAGAATATGGGTAAGCCAGAAGAATTTGCAGGTGATTCATCAGATAATATTTCCGGATCACAAGTAAATCAAAATGAATCCGATGAAAATACAGAGGTAATAAAAAAACGCTTATACCGTGACGGAGATAATAAAGTTTTAGGTGGAGTATGTTCAGGAATTGGTCATTACTTTGGACTCGATTCAGTTTGGTTACGAATAGCCTTATTATTAATGTTATTTTTTGCAGGAACTGGCATTTTGTTATATATCATACTTTGGATAGCAATGCCGGAAGCTAAAACGACTGCCGAAAAATTAGCAATGAAAGGCGAAAAAGCGGATATTAATAATATATCAAAAGCAGTAAAAGAAGAGGCGGAGCAACTAAAAAAACGCATCGAAAAATATGGTCATGAATTTAAAAATAAGGCTAATAATAATCCAGATGCGCCTCGCAATGTTGCTGAAAAACTAATTCAATTTATAATAGATGTCTTTTTTTATATAGTTAGAGTTTTTCTTAAGATTGCAGCTGCTTTATTGGTGGTTGCTGGTGTTATCCTTTTTTTAGGATTATTTACCTCAGTTTTCGGACTATCTTTTTTAACAAATAATACTACGGCCAAGGAGTGGATTGATTTATTATTGTTGGACGGTAAGGATTTTCACATCGGTTTAATTGGAATTGTTTTTTTTATTGGAACACCAATTATCATGATGATATACGTATGCGTGAAATTTTTATTTAAACTAAAATACACTAACCGCTGGGTAAATAGGGTAGCGGGTGTTATTTGGTTAGTTGGATTTGTAGTGCTATTATATGTTGCCATTAATACGGGCAATGATTTTAATAAAACGGCTAAAGTTCGAGAAAATACAATAGTAGTTCCTCATGATACGCTTTACCTTAAAATGAATGAAATGCCTATTGATTTTGAAGAAATAAATGCAAGCGATGACGAGCAGGAAGGCGAAAAAGGATTTGAAGCTTATAAAAAAAGCAATGATTATATGATTGGAACTAATAATGGAATAAAATACTTATTAGGGCATGCTCAATTGAATATTATCAAATCGCAAACAGATAAAATTATTATAGTAGTTGTAAAAGAAGCAAAGGGTTCTGATAAACGCACTGCAACAGATCGCGCTAAAAACATTTCTTATAAAGTTGCTCAAATAGATAGTTTAATTGAATTTGATAATTTGTTCAAAGTTAATAATGCAGATAAATTTAGATTTCAGGACATTAAGGTGATTTTAAAATTGCCGGTAGGTAAAGTAGTTTATTTAGATAAGTCGTTAGAAAGTTTGATTTATGATATTGAAAATATGACTAATACTTACGATGGTGATATGATAAACCGCAAATGGATGATGACTGAAAATGGCTTAAAATGCATTGATTGCGATGGCTTGGCGGATTATTCAAATAGTAAGAATGAATTTGATAGCGAAAATAATAATAAAGCAAATGTTAATATTACTGTGAATGGAGTTGATGTAAAAGCAAAAGATGCACAAATAAAAATCGATAGCAATGGTGTTAAAATTAATTCTAAAGCATCAAAACTTACTATTGATAAACAGGGGATTCAAGTAGACTCAAAAAAGGAAAATTAAATCGTATTTATCCAATCTTAATTAATTTTTTAATGGCGCTAATGCTTTAAAAGTTATAGTATACAGATTTTGATTGTTAAAAGGTTAGTTATTAGTCCGCTGCTAAAACATTAAAGTATCTAAAATCTTATTTTATATTTTTGCTACAAATCTATTTTTTTTGTACTATTATACGGTTAAAATAAGGAAAAGCTAAAACTTTAATAAATACTATATGAAAAAAACATTTACAACAATTGTATCATTATCTATTACAATATTTTCATTAGCGCAAACTCAACTAACAAATGCGGGCTTTGAAAACTGGGACAATGTTGGTGCAGCTTCAGAAGAACCTACTGACTTTAATTCAAATAAAACTGGCTCATCTAATGCTCAACTTGGTGGACAAACTTGTTTTAGAGATGCAACTATAAAACACGGTGGTTCATATGCAATGCGTTTAGAAAACAAAACTGTGCCTATTATTGGAACTATTATTAATGGTAGCGCAACAACTGGTGTAGTAAATGCACCAACAACAAATAAATCTGATGGATATATTGGAACTATTAATTATAGCTCTTCATCGGATATTCGTCGTTTACCATTTACTGGACGTCCAGATAGTATTGTTGGTTGGTATCAATATACATCAGGTGGTACTGGAGAGGTTGGGAAAGTAACTGCTATTTTACATAATAATCAATATTTTGATCCTGAATTACCTACTACTTACCATGCTGACCCAACTGCTGATAAAATTGGCAAAGCAACATTTTTAACGCCAACTGGCACAAGCGCTGTTTGGAAGCGATTTACAATACCTTTTGTTTACACTGTAGCAGGTAATCCAACTTATATTTTAATGAGTATTACACCATCAAATAATCAATTAACAACTTTTTCTGGCAGTAAAATTTGGATTGATGATATTGCTTTTATTTATAATATAGCCACTACTGTTACAGAAAATGATAATGAAAAAAATGTAAAAGTGTATTATTTTGATAAAACTATTTACGTAGATTTTTTAAATAAAAATACAGAGGGTTCAACTATCGAAATTTATAATGTTACAGGCCAATTAGTTTCCAGTCAATCACTTGAAAATAATTTAGTTAATAAAATTGATGTTTCTTCAATTAAATCAGGTATATATATTTACAAAGTTGTTGGCAAATCTCAAGGGAAATTTGGAAAATTATTTATTGACTAAACAAAATATAAATTATTTTAAACCCTAACTTAGCAGTTAGGGTTTTCTATTTATAACATGATTATTTATTCTAGAATATTAATAGTAGTTTTTATAGCGTCATCATTTTTTATTTATTCTCAAACAGGAACAGGTGTTTTAAAGGGAAATATATTTGATAAGGACTCTAAAGAAGCTGCCGTTGGCGCCACTATTCAATTATTAAATGATTTGTCAAAAGGTACTTCTGCTGATATTGATGGCAATTATGTTTTGGTTTTAGACTCTGGTTATTATAAAATCATATGTAGTTTTTTAGGATTGCAAAGCGATACATTTTCAGTGTTCATTAAAGAAAATCAAATTACTCAAAAAAACATCTCACTTAAACAAACCTCTAAAACACTAGAAACCGTCGTTATTTCATCCGGCAAGTTCGAGCAAAAGATTGAAGAGTTAACCGTTTCTATGGAAGTTATTAAACCTAGTTTAATTCAAAATAAAAACACAACTAGTATTGAAACTGTTTTAGAACAAATTCCTGGATTAACAATTATAGATAATGATCCGCAAATTAGAGGAGGTAGTGGTTTTACGTTTGGTGTTGGCAGCCGTGTAGCAATTGTAGTGGATGGTGTTCCATTATTAAGTGGTGATGCAGGTAGGCCAGAATGGAGTTATATTCCTGTAGAAAACATTGAACAAATTGAAGTCATTAAAGGCGCATCCTCCGTATTGTATGGTTCATCAGCTTTAAATGGTGTTATTAATATTCGTTCGGCTTATCCTCGAACTAAACCAAAAACAACTATTAATTATTCCGCTGGTCAATATAGTATACCGAAATCACCAGCAGAAAATTGGTATAAAACTAGAGGCAATAATTCTTTGCCTGGGTTTAGTAATTTAAACTTGTTTCATTCTCGAATTATTAAAAATAATTTGGATTTTGTAATTGGAGCAAATTTTAATATTGATCAAGGTTATATTGGACCGCCACCTCCCGGCAAATATATACCGTGGGATTTAAAGGAAACGTTGCACATGCAAGATACAATGCAGGTGTTTTCTAATAATGATATGATTAAAAAAAGAGCACGTGTTAATTTTAATTTAAGATACCGTTCTAAAAGAATTGAAGGATTAAATTTTGGCGTAAATGCTAACTTTATGCTAAATAAAACCAACATGGCTTTTGCTTGGTTAGATGACTCTTTAGGCTTGTATAGAGGTTATCCGGGAGCTGTGTTTTTAGAAGATCAAACCTTGTTTAACCTTGATCCTTTTATAAAGTATACAACTAAAAAAGGGTTAAGTCATAGTTTACAAACACGTGTTTTCCATTCGGATAATGTGATTTCTAATAATCAATCTAATAGCGGAACTATGTATTTTGGCGAATACCAAATTCAACGTAAGTTTAAGAGCATAGATTTAAATTTTATAGGTGGTACATGTGGTAATATTTCCTTTTCAAAATCCAGATTATACGCTGCTAGCGGGCAACCAGAAAATAAAATTGTAAATACTTCTGCCTATATGCAATTAGACAAAAAGTTTTGGAGAGTATTAAATTTATCGGGAGGAATAAGATATGAGAATTTTAAAATTAATAATTTAAAAAGTAGTGACGCCTTTATTTATCGTTTTGGAGGAAATCTTCAAATTACACGCGGAACATTTGTGAGGTCGTCCTATGGAACTGGTTATCGTTATCCTACAATCACAGAACGATATATTACCACAAAAGCTGGAATGTTTGGTGTATTTCCAAATCCCGATTTAAAACCTGAAACAAGTAAGAGTTTTGAAGTTGGTATTAAACAAGGATTTAAGATTGGTAATTGTAAAGGTTATTTTGATGTGGCAGCCTTTCATCAGAAATACGAAAATAATATAGAGTATTTGTTTGGCTCATGGGATCCGTCTGTTTCTATTATTGGCTTTAAATTTTTAAACACAGGAAACTCTCAAGTTAGAGGCATAGATATTTCTTTAGCAGCTACTACAGCAGAAACAAATAAACGTTTTGGCATAACAACATTAATCGGTTATACATATATTGAGCCAATTACCTTAACGCCAGATAGCATTTATGCTTATAGTAAAATGCAAGATGGAAGCGTTGGACAAGCCTTAACATATAAAAATAGTAGTATGGATACAACTGGTAACGTTTTAAAATATCGTTTTAAACATATGTTTAAATTAGATGCTGAATTTAAAATTTATCGTTTTAATTTTGGTTTTAGTAATAAGTATTATACCAAAATGCAAAATATTGATAAAGCATTTGTTGATATTGAACAACTAACTAAAGACGGAAATACATTTTTTGATCAAATTTATGCTACCAAGTTTTGGGCTACTCATTATTATATTAGCATTTGGGATGCCCGGTTAAGTTACGATTTAAATAAAAAACAAAAACTTTCTATTGTTTGTAACAATATCCTAAACAAAGCGTATTCATTAAGACCGCTTAAAATTGAATCGCCCCGAACCGCCACAATTCAATACGTACTCACGTTTTAAAAAAGTATTTTTTTGAAAATGCAGTTAGTGTGATTTTATTATTTACTTTTGTTTTAAAGTCGTAATATGCAATTCTTTACTGGAAATTTTCAACATATACATGACTTTTTTAGTCATTATTTACCAGTAAAAAATCCAGTTCTTATACTGGCTTTAACGTTACTTATTATATTATTTGCGCCTTTAGTATTAAAACGTTTCCGCATTCCTGGCATCATTGGGTTAATTATTGCGGGCGTTATTATTGGGCCTCATACGCTTCATATCATTGAAAAATCAACAAGCTTTGAATTATTTAGTAAAACAGGACTCTTATACATTATGTTTTTGGCAGGTTTAGAAATAGACATGCAAGAATATAAAAAAAACCGAGCCAAGAGTTTGGTATTTGGAGCCTTCACATTTTTTATCCCCATTATTATTGGCTATTTAGTTTGTATTAATATTTTCGGATTTTCGTTTTGGCCTGCTTTATTATTAGCAAGTATGTTTTCTACGCACACACTTTTAAGTTACCCAATTGTAAGTAATATGGGTATTGTAAAAAATAGAGCTGTGCAAGTTTCTTTTGGTGGAACAATAATTACAGATAGTGCTGTTTTAATTTTGTTGGGTGTAATTACAAATGTGGTGGGTGGCGAAATAAACGCGATGTTTTGGATGAGGTTAGTTTTTTCTTTAGCACTATTAGGTTTTTCAGTTTTATATTTAGTCCCAAAAGTTAGTCGTTGGTTTTTTAGAAACATCGAAGGTCAGGGGAGTTCTCAGTATATTTATGTGTTAGCTGTTGTATTTATTTCTGGATTTTTTTCTGAATTAGCAGGCGTTGAACCCATTATTGGAGCATTCTTAGCAGGCTTAGCATTAAACAGAGTTATACCACATAATTCAGTATTAATGAATCGGGTCATCTTTATTGGTAACACTATTTTTATTCCGTTCTTTTTAATTAGCGCGGGTATGTTAGTTGATTTTTCTGTGTTTTTAAATGGGACTGATGCTTTAATTTTTGCGGGTATTTTAAGTGGAGTTGCACTTATTACCAAATGGTTGGCAGCAGAGGTTACTGGCATGATTTATAAATATTCTAAATATGAAAAAAGGGTAATGTTTGGTTTAAGCGCTTCTCATGCTGCTGCAACGCTTGCAATTATTAAAGTTGGATACGATATTGGCTTATTTGATCAAAATGTTATAAATGGGACTATTATCTTGATTTTAATTACGTGTATGGTAAGTTCATTTGTTACAGAAGGCGCTGCGCGACAAATTGCAATCTCTGAAAAAGAAACTTCTAAAAAAATTATTGATAGAACAGAACGTATTTTAATTCCGGTAAGTAATCCTGAAAATATCGCTAGATTAATAGATTTAGCATTAATCATTAAAGATGATAAATCGCAAGAACCAATTTATCCATTATCAATTGTTGAAGAAAATGAAGATGCTGATGAAAAAATTAATATTGTTAAAAAAGTAATTGATGGTATAGTTGAGCAAATTGCTTCTGTTGATAAAAAAGTTCAG
>JBIKOX010000107.1:0-10168 GCA_044357775.1 Bacteroidia bacterium
ATTGCATTAAGAAGTGCCATTGCTTGTGGCGCAGAAGCTATATTAATTCCTGAACGTAAAAATGATTTAGAACTTTTAATGGAAAAGAAAAAATCATGGCGAAAAACTAAAAAAAGTAGAATCATTATTGTTGCCGAAGGTGATGAAAATGGTGGTGCATTTGGTATCGGTAACTTACTTAAAAAAGAATGGCCTGAGTTTGATATTAGAATATCAATTCTAGGACACATACAACGTGGCGGAAATCCAACATGCATGGAGCGTGTAAATGCTAGTATAATGGGCTACTATGCCGTTCAAGCATTAAAAAATGGACTTACAAATCAAATGGTTGGAATTGTAAATAAGCAAGTTTGTTACACACCTTTTCAAGATGCGGTTAAGCATATTGAAGAATTGAACCCAGATATGTTACAAATCTTAGATATCTTATCTGCTTAATTTTATGTCCCAATAGTTGCATGAAAAAAGCTATTTTATATTTTATATTTTTTTCTTTTATCCTCACTAATTTTTTGATGGCACAAAGAGACAAAATTGAAGTTGACCCCTTATTTGCAAGCGCCTTTAAAAAATATGAAACTAAGGATTATGCGGGTTCTTATATAGATTATTCGGACTATTTATTAAAAAAACCTGCTGATGGTTCAGCAATGTATAACAGAGGTTTATGCGCATATGAATTAAAAGATTATAAAGACGGACTTACAAATTTTACAAAAAGTATTGGGTTAGGAAGACGAAAAGCGGATGCCTTTTATAGCAGAGGATTATGCCATTATAAATTACATAATTACACAATTGCGATTGCAGATTTTGATACCGCTATTGCATTAAATACTAATTATGCAAAAGCACTAACGTATAAAGGTGCTTGCTTAAATGAACTCAAAAAATATAACGAGGCACTTGAAGTTTTAAACCAAGCGGTGGAGGCTGATTTAAACTTTGAAAGTTCGTATTATTTTAGAGGGATAACCTATTATTATTTAAAGAATTATGAAAAAGGTTTAGCTGATTGTAATGCTTCGCTTGCAATAAAAACCTATTATGAAACTTATTTTTGGCGCGGACTATATTATTTAAATTTAAAAAGATATTCTGAAGCCATCACTGATTATGATACCGTCATTAATCATGATGCAAAATATGCTAAAGCATATCATAATAGAGCAATTGCCTATTACGATTTAAAAAAATATTCCAATGCCCTTACCGATAACAATATATCAATTGAACTAGATCCTTTAAAGCCTGAAGCATATTATAATAGGGCTTTGGTAAAATATGAGTTAGGAAAATATAAGGAAGCCGAGCCAGACTTTAATGCAACAATTGATTTGAAATTAAACGACGCAAAGCATTATTTATGGCGAGGTATAAATTATTTTTATCAAAAAAAGTATACCTTAGCAATTACAGATTTAAATAAAGCAATCCTAAAAGACAATCAATCCGAAACTGCTTATTATTACAGAGCTTTAATAAAGTTTTATCAGCAAGATGATAAAGGTGTAATTGAAGATTGCAGCAGTGCTTTAGCAATAAAAAAATCGAGCGACACTTATTACCAAAGAGGAATTTGTAAATACAATGTAAAAGATTACGCAGGAGCGATTGATGATTTTAATGAGTCCTTAAAAATAAAACCAGATTATAAACTGGCAATACTCGAAAGAGGAATTACATATTATCAAATTGAACAAGATCAATTGGCTTTAGCTGATTTGAATAAAGCTATAGAGTTAAATCCTAGTTCGTCTAGGGCTTTTTATTTTAGAGGAAAACTAAAAAAATACATGAATGACCTAGTTGGCTCATGTGCCGATTTAAAGCAAGCACAAACACTAGGTAATGATTTAGCAGCAGATGAATTAGTAAAAAATAAATGTAAATAAGTAATTTTTTAGTAATTATTAAATGAGTCATTTGTTTGATTTCTGTAGTTGATTTTTAATCCGTCATGTTCCTTTAAAATTATCACGTAGTGTTTGAGTAAAACAAAAACAACTTGCACTTGATTATAAAATCCACAACAACGTTTTCCTTCTGCTTACTTTTGCTTTGCTATCACAAGCAAATCCTTATCTTTGCAAAATGCCGCGTTACTTTATTCAGCTAGCCTATAATGGTACCAATTTTAATGGTTGGCAAATACAAGATAATACTCCAAATACGGTGCAGCAAATTTTGCAAGATAAATTATCAATGATTTTATCTGAAACCATTAAAGTGGTTGGCTGCGGCAGAACAGATACTGGCTTATGAAAATATTATTTACTATCCACATTACATTTAATTCAATCTTTAAAACGGCCATTTTTGTTATCGTACTTGTCTTTTGTTTACTTCAACCGTTAGTTGCCCAAATAATTTCTTTTTCTGTAAAGGGGAAGGCAAATTTCGAGAAAGATAAAGTTGTTGAGTTTGGAAACGTGATTGCATTATCTCTAAAAGATTCAACCATTATAAAAGGAGCACCCTTTCAAAATGGTGAATTTAAATTGGACGGATTAGTAAAAGATTCCTTTCTTCTTAAAATTAGTTCGATTGGTTATAAAGATTATATAAAACCAGTTTATAGATTAACAAATGATACGCTGATAGATGTTGGGCAAATGGTTCTATTAATAGATAATACCTTAAGTGAAGTGACAGTAGTTGCTAAAACACCTCTGTTTGAAATGGATGGAGAAAAGGTAAAAATAAATGTGGAGCAAACTAGCTTGAGTTCGGTTGGTAATGCATTAGATGTTTTAAAACGCTCGCCTGGAGTGTTGGTAAGTAGTTCTGATGCGGTAACTATTTTTGGAAAAGGTGCTCCTATGATTTATTTAGATGGTATGCAAATTTCATCAGTCGATATTTTAAAATCTATTCCTTCAGCCGAAATTAAAAGTATCGAGATCATTAATAACCCTTCTGCTAAATATGATGCAGGAGGCAGAGCTGTTATTAATATCATTACGATTAAGAAGAACTTAGAAGGATATAATGGAAATATTATTCAAAACACTTTATGTATTAAATCGCTATTTAGTTACACTGGTTTGCGGTTAAATGTTACAAAAAAGAAATGGTCGGTTAATGCAAGTTTAGGAACAACTATGGGTGAGCAATGGAGTTCTGATTTATATAATAGAACTTATAAGTTGCAAGATACAATTACTATGCAAATGAATAATTCTATTTATGATATACAACGTCACACCAATATGTATTATTACAGAGCTGGTGTTAACTACCGTCTTGATTCAACAAGTACTATTGGCTTTCAATATAATGGATTTTATAATGCGAGAAATGATGTGTCGGAAAATATAAATAATATTTCTCAAGATAGTATCGAACAATATATTTTAAAAACAAGCACTAAAACCAAGCCATTATCTATTAATAATAATTTCACAGCCAATTACACTAAACGATTTGATACATTGGGTACAGAATTGTTTATTGCAGCGCAGTATGGCGATTTTAATATTAAAAACATAGCAAACATTAATCAAGAAACAAGTTTTGGAGGTTTAACGACTAATCTTGAGAAACGAAATACCAATCAAAATAATATTAATATTATAAGTGCTCAAATAGATTTTATAAAAGTATCTAATAAAAAATGGAAGATTGAAAGTGGAATAAAAGAAACTTATATTTCAAAAGCAAGTGATATTAAGTTTGAGAATTATCAGTCAAACAATCGTTGGGTATCAGACCCTAATTATTTAAACGGATTTAGATTTAATGAAAATATTGGCGCTGCTTATAGTGAATTGAGATTTAACAAGAAAAAAATAAATGCACGATTAGGAGGTAGGGCAGAGTTAACGAATTCGGATGGATTCTCTAAAACAGCTAATCAATCTTTAATACAGCGCCAGTATTTGAATTTTTTTCCTAGCGCATTTGTAGGCTATGATTTTACTAAAGATTTAACAGCGGCTATAACAGTATCAAGCAGAATTACGCGCCCTACATTTCAGGATTTAGATCCTTTTATTAATTATATTGATTCATTAACATCTTTTAGAGGTAATCCTTATTTATTACCAGAATATACTTATTCTGCAGAAGCATCTTTAATTTATATGAAAGAAGCTAGTCTTACTTTTAATTATAGTCGCACCAATGGTGCGTTGCGATTAGTGGTTGACAAATTAAATGATGGTTCGGATGCATTTACGGCTACTACCAAAAACTTAGATAGGAGTGAAACCTATTCGTTTGGTATTACAATACCTTACGAGTTAAAGTGGTGGACAACCTCTAATTACTTTGGTTATTTTTTAAATACCTTTACTTATAATCAAGGTGGCCTTATAATCACTAATAACAAGCCAACTTTTAGTTTGTATTTGTATGATGAATTTAGATTTAAAAAAATCTTCTCACTCGAATTAAATTACGAATACACTTCATCAGCAGTTGATGGTATTTTTATCTCAAAACCATTTTCCATGTTGAGCGTTACTTTAAAAAAGACATTTTTTAAAGATAAATTAATTTGTAGGGTAACTGCCAGTGATGTATTCAGTCAATATGTAATGTCAGGTAACAGTAATATACCAACCTACGATTTAAGTTATGTTTCTCGAACAAGCACACATTATTTTTTATTAGCTTTAAATTATAAATTCGGGAAATTAAAGAATAGTATATATCAAAGTAGATCTGTAAACGATGAGCAAGATAACCGAGTAAAAATGGGTAAATAACAAAAAACACCTTAAACTTTGCTGTAAAAACCAAATGCGTATCTTTGCAAAATGCCGCGTTACTTTATTCAGTTAGCCTATAATGGTACCAATTTTAATGGTTGGCAAATACAGGATAATACTCCAAATACGGTGCAGCAAATTTTGCAAGATAAATTATCAATGATTTTATGTGAAACCATTAAAGTGGTTGGCTGCGGCAGAACAGATACCGGTGTTCATGCTAAAGATTATTATGCTCATTTTGATTCAGAGCAATCAGATTTACACATACAAGGTACTAATTATGTTTACAAACTAAATAAAGTGCTGCCATACGATGTAGCAATAAAAAAAATTTATTTAGTAAAAGATGAAGCAAATGCAAGATTTGATGCAGAGTTTAGAACCTATGACTATTATCTTCACTCCAATAAAAATCCTTTTTTAACGCATAGTTCATTATTACATTTCGGAGAAATAAATTATGAAGCTATGAACGAAGCGGCTGCCCATTTATTAGTAGTAGATGATTTTACAAGCTTCAGTAAAGTAAATACACAAACAAAAACAAATAACTGTAAGGTTGTTTTTGCACAATGGATTAAACTAACAGATACCGAATTTGTTTTTAAAATTACGGCTAATCGTTTTTTGCAAAACATGGTGCGTGCTATTGTAGGCACTTTATTGCAAGTTGGAAAAGGTAAAATGAGTTTACAAGAATTTAAAACAATCATCGCAAATAAAAATCGTTCTGATGCAGGTATGTCAGTTGCTGGTCACGCTTTGTATTTAACCAATGTGCAATATCCCGAAACTATTTTTAATGACTAAAACCGCATCACAAAATAAATTTAGTTTTACATTATTAAAACGAATTTTATCCTATAGTAAACCGTATAAAAAATTATTTTTTTTAGCCGTAACACTTACGCTACTTTTAGCTTCATTAGCAATTGTGAGGCCGCTTTTAATTAATGAGATGCTAAATGGATTAGGTGCCATTAATCCATTGGATGAAGGTTATATGAATCCTGCAGACAAAATTAGTTTTTTAAATAAAATGGGCTTGTCATTAATTGCGGTTCTTTTATTAGAAGCTGTATTGCAATTCACTAATATGTACATTACCAATTTATTGGGACAAAATATTGTAAAAGATTTGCGACTGCAGGTATATAGTCATATTTTAAAATTAAAGAATACCTATTTTGATACTACTCCTGTTGGCACTTTAGTTACTAGAGCAATTTCGGATATTGAAAGTTTGAGTGATGTATTTTCTCAGGGATTTATTGTTATTTGCGGCGATATTTTAATGCTTATTATTTTTTTAACTGCCATGTTAATGAAAAATTGGGCGGTGGCTTTAGTTACGTTAAGCACTATTCCATTATTATTAATTGCAACTAACTTATTTAAAAATGGAATAAAAACCACCTTTACCGAAGTACGAAATGCGGTTGCTTCTTTAAATGCATTTACAAACGAACATATATCTGGTATGCGAATTGTGCAGTTATTTAACCGCGAAAAAATTGAATATGAAAAATTTAAGGAAATTAATGAAAAACACAGAGATGCAAATATCAAGTCAATCTGGTATTATTCAGTATTTTTTCCGGTAGTCGAAATCTTATCAGCGGTATCAGTGGCATTATTTATTTGGTTTGCCGGATTAAAGGCTAACTCGTTTAATCTTAAATTAGGCGACATTACTTTTTTTATCATGATGATTAATATGGTATTTAGGCCAATTCGTATGTTAGCAGACAGGTTAAATACATTACAAATGGGTGTGGTGGCATCTGAACGTGTTTTTAAAGTAATTGATACGAATGAAATTATTTCTGATACAGGAACTATTTCAGCTACTCATATTACAGGCAAAGTTGAATTTAAGGATGTTTGGTTTGCATACAAAGAGGATGATTATGTTATTAAAGGAATTTCCTTCATCATCAATCAAGGCGAAACTGCTGCTATTATTGGTGCAACTGGCGCAGGAAAATCAAGTATCCTAAATTTATTAAGTCGTTTTTATGAAATATCAACTACTCCAATAAATAAAGATAAATTACATAAAGGACAAATTTTAATTGATGATGTAATCATCTCTGAATATAAACTGAGCGAGTTACGAGAATCTATTGGTGTTGTTTTGCAAGATGTATTTTTATTTAGCGACAGCATTTTAAACAACATTACGCTACACAATCCATTTATAACCGAAGACCAAGTTATTACTGCTGCTAAAAATATTGGCGTACACGATTTTATTATGAGTTTACCTAGTGGATACCATTACAATGTTAAGGAACGTGGCACTATGCTGTCAGCGGGACAAAGGCAGCTTGTGGCTTTTGTAAGAGCATATGTATATAATCCTCCCATCTTTATTTTAGATGAAGCTACGTCCTCCATTGATTTAGAAACTGAAAAATTAATACAAAAAGCTTCTATTGAACTAGCTAAAAATAGAACATCCATTATTATAGCGCATCGTTTATCTACCATTCATCATGCAGATAGAATTTTAGTAATGGATAAAGGAGAAATTATTGAGCAAGGCGAAACAAAATACCTTACTCAAAAAGTAAATGGTGTTTATAAAAAAATGCTTGAATACAATTAGCACTTTCTTATTTTAATTTTAGATAATTAAATTGCATAATAATCTTAAATCAAAAGTGAAATTTAATTTGAACGTTATTTGTAATTGATAAAATGAAAAACATTATACTTATATCAGATACGCACAGTCATTTAGATGATTTACTCATAAAACATATTCAGTTGGCTGATGAGGTGTGGCATGCTGGCGACATTGGTAATACTGAGTTAACAGATGCTATCAAAAAACTAAAACCATTAAAAGCAGTTTATGGTAATATTGACGATCATCAAATAAGAAAAGAGTTCCCTAAAAATTTAATTTTTTATTGCGAAGAGGTTAAAGTGTTTATGACACATATTTGCGGACAACCAACTAAATACATTAAAGAAGTAAATGATTTACTGATAGCAGAAAAACCTAAATTATTTATTTGCGGACATTCGCATATTTTAAAAGTAATGTATCAAAAAAAATATGATGTGTTACATTTGAACCCAGGAGCCTGCGGTAAGCATGGTTTTCATCAAATTAAAACAGTGTTACGATTTGTAATTGATAACGACCAAATAAAAGATTTAGCAATTATTGAATTAGGAAATAGAGCTTAATTTTTTTTAATAAATTTAATAGGAGTTCTATTTAAAATTTAGTGATGAAAGAAATGCTAATACTAAAAGGAGGCGATTGATTATAGGTTATTAACTATAATTTTATAAATTTCCCAAAGATGGTCTTGCCTATTTTGGGTTCGATTTCAAAATATAATATTCCGCATTGTAAAGCTGTAATATCTTCATTGTATAAACCGTTTTCGTTAGGGGAAAATTCCCTCACTAACTCCCCAAATTGATTGTAAATTTTAAGTTTACTATTTGTGTGCGAGCTTAATAGAAGTAAATTTTGATTAATTGGATTATTAAATAGTATATAACCTTTTTCTGAAACATCAATAAATACAAGAGAGGAAATCGCTGAGTAATCTGTTGGAGGAATTAATGCTCTATAATAATTTCTTTTGTTTTTAAGTGGAGTCTCATGAGAATATGAAATGCTTTGAGATGTAGTTAATTCGCCACAAATCCCTGAAAAATCATAAAGTAATTCAAAGTTTAAAGAGTCTATTGAATGTTCAATTTTATAACCTGAACAAGCATCTCCCGCAGTTATAATAAAGTTAAGTATAACACTTTGTTTGTATTGAGTTGCTGATAGTTCTTGTATTCTAGATTGAGCCAAAGAATATTTGGAAATTACAATCAGAAAACTGAAGACAATTATTTTATTTACAAACTTCATATATTAACTTATTGTAAAGATAAGAAGTTTGATTTAGTATTTTTATTTAACAACTATTAATTTATCTATTTTTATAAAGTGTTTTTGTATCTTTAATAATTTATAAATCCTATTAAAAAAATGAGTAAAAGAGTTGTTATAGTTGTTATTATCTGTTTAGGATTAATTATATTTCTTCCTAAACAGTCTGCTCAATCATGGGGATTTTATGGACATAAGCGTATCAATCGGATGGCTGTGTTTACTTTGCCGCCCGAAATGGTTACCTTTTATAAAAAACATATTGAGTTTGTCACCAATCATGCTGTTGATCCTGACAAGAGACGGTATGGAGTAGAGGGGGAGGCACCTCGGCATTATATTGATATTGATCATTATGGCGAGCATGCATTTGATAGTGTTCCAAAATTTTGGAAAGCAGCTATTGCAAAATATACCGAAGATACATTAATGGCCTATGGTATTGTGCCGTGGCAAATAGAAAAGCATTATTACAAATTGCTAAATGCTTTTAAGGATGAAAATTTAGATAGAATTTTAAATTACAGTGCCGATTTAGGACATTACATTGCAGATGCGCACGTGCCCTTGCATACAACCGAAAATTATAATGGACAATTAACGGGGCAAAGAGGAATTCATGGGTTTTGGGAAAGCAGAATCCCTGAATTGAAAGCTGAAGATTATGATTACTTTGTTGGTAGAGCAAAGTATGTTGATTCTCCTTTAATGTCGGCTTGGAAAGTGGTTTATGATAGCCACATGGCAGTGGATAGTGTTTTAAAATTTGAAGCACTATTAAATAAATCATTTCCTCAAGATCAAAAATATGCATTTGAAAACAGAGGAAGCTTAATGGCAAAAGTTTATTCGGTGGAATATACAAACCGTTACGATTTAATGATTAAAGGTCAGGTAGAGCGTAGGATGCGTGAAAGTATTATTATGGTAGGCAGTTTATGGTATACCGCTTGGGTAAATGCAGGTAAACCTAATTTAGATAAATTGGGTGCAAGGGAAATAAGTGATTCTTTAAAATTGCAAATGCAAAAAGAAGAACAATTATATTTACTTCAAAAAATAAAAAATGCCAAAGGGCATGAAGATTAAAATAAAAAACGCCCACTGGTTAAGTGAGCGTTTTTTTTATTAAATCTATTTTTAAAGTTATTACGCTTTTTTTCCTAGCATAATAAATTCATTCACTTCAATATCGGTTACATAACGTTTTACGCCATCTTTATCCGTGTAATTATTGTTTCTCAATTTACCATCAATTGCAATCTCACTTCCTTTTTGTAAAAATTTCTCTGCAATTTCGGCGTTGGCACCCCAAGCAGTTAAATTATGCCATGTGGTTTCTGTTACTTTTTCACCTTTTTGATTTTTGTAAGTTTCGTTAGTTGCTATCACTAATTTTGCTACTTTTTTTCCACCTGCTAAAGTTTTTACTTCTGGCGCTGTTCCTAAATTACCAATTAATTGTACGCGGTTTCTTAATGTGTTCATCATGTTTTCTTTTTTTTAAATTATTATTACTTTCTATAAATTATGCCGT
>JBIKOX010000282.1:0-2790 GCA_044357775.1 Bacteroidia bacterium
AAAAATGAATTAATATTTATATTTATAAGCATTGGCTCTTTAATCAATTCAGCACTAAAAATGACAATTAAACTACAATAAAAGTACTATAAATAAAATTGCAATAAATTTTTAGGAATAGCACATTTGAATTATAACAAAAAAAGCTATCTCTTAATTGAGATAGCTTTTTCTATGAAACATTAATAATTAAACTAAAGAAATATCAAATTGAACTAGGTCAACAAACTCTTGAACTCTTTTTGATACGTCATCTTGAGACAATCCAATTAAACGCTCAGTTCCAAATTTTTCGACAGTAAAACTTGCCATAGCCGAACCAAAAATGATTGCACGTTTCATGTTTTCGAAACTAATATCTTTTGTTTTAGCTAAATAGCCAATAAAACCACCAGCGAAACTATCACCTGCTCCAGTTGGATCAAATACATCTTCTAATGGCAATGCAGGCGCAAAAAACACTTCCTCTTTATTGAATAATAATGCGCCGTGTTCACCTTTTTTAATCACTAGTACTTTTGGACCCATAGTTAATATTTTTTGAGCAGCTTTAACTAAAGAATACTCTCCGGATAATTGACGAGCTTCAGAATCGTTTATGGTTAATACATCAATACCTTTTATTGTTTCTAATAAATCTGGCATTACAATGTCCATCCAAAAATTCATGGTATCTAATACTATCAATTTTGGACGATTTGGTAACTGAGCTAATACCTTTTGTTGAACGCTGGGCATCAGGTTACCTAACATCAAAAAATCGCAGTTTTTATATGATTCAGGCACAATTGGATCAAAATCTGCTAAAACATTTAGTTGAGTATCTAAAGTATCGCGAGAATTCATATCGTTATGGTATTTACCACTCCAAAAAAACGATTTTTCGCCTTGTTTAATTTGTAAACCATCCAAGTTTACACCCTGACCTTTTAAAATATTCATAAAGTCTTGAGGAAAATCATCCCCTACAACAGACACTAAATTAATTTCATTGGTGAAATAAGATGACGCTAAAGCTATATAACTAGCTGCTCCGCCAACAATTTTATCGGTTTTACCGAAAGGTGTTTCAATGGCATCAAAAGCTACTGTACCTACTACTAAAAGACTCATATAAAAAAGATTAAAATATTTTCACAAATATATTGTTTATTTACAAAATAGATATTAAATTTGCCCTCCTTTACAGGGAAAATTTATTAAAAGAAAGTTCTTTAATTATAATTAATAACCACAATAAATTCATTTTTGATTCAAATAACAATTTGGCTACTAAATGAAAAGATTCCCTCTTAGCTCAGCTGGTTAGAGCACATGACTGTTAATCATGGGGTCCCTGGTTCGAGTCCAGGAGAGGGAGCACAGAGAAAGCCTTTAAAGTCTAGTATTTTAGAGGCTTTTTTGTTTTTTAGCTTTTTTGTAAAACCTTACTTTTTTACAAAAATTAGCCTTAAAAAGACTTGTTTTTTGCAAAAACCATGCACATGTTTTTGAGGAAGGAGCCAATTTTTAAAAATGCAACAATTAATTTTATCATAGATGTAAGGAGGGAAGACAGAGATAATACTTACCCTTTAGAATTTAGTATTTACACATCAGATAAAACAAGAGATTTGCCAACAAGTCTATGCCGATAATTTTTAAATCACTTGTTTATTAAATTTATCAGCCTATCTAAATACTGCCATTTTTTAATCAGCCTTACGTTTTTAATAGTCGGGGGAATAACACCTTTTCTCCAAACATATACCATAAATGTTTCTGCAAAATCTTCCATTGGCATTCTTCTAGCATATTTACTTATAAAGGCTTTCTTTTCCATTTTAATAGGATCATTACTATAGTAATCTCCTCCAAATGTTTTTTTAAAGTCTCATTTTGAAATCAATTTTGGGTAACGATGAGCCAAACTATGAGCATATTCATGTCTAATAACATCTCTTATGGAACCTCTTTTTTGCCAAATTTTTTGCGATAGTACAAAACTTGGTATATAAATATGCCCTTCTTCAAAGCCAAGTATTTTTTGCATTGGTGAAACACAATGTGTAAAAAATCCATTAGCATCAAATAGAGAAAGTGGAGATAAAGCACACCAGTAAATCTCTGTCTCTGCAAGCTTACTTCCTTCAAACCAAAGCCCAACTTTAAATAGTTCATCTTGCACAACAGATGCAGCAGAATTTATCTGCTTCAGAGATATTATACTCCTCTTTATCATTTAATAAATTTGATTTAATACTTATTTATCTTAAATATAGTTATTTAAAAAATCTTAAACAACAAATTATATCTTGATAATATGGCTAAATGGATTAGGTTTTAACTACTGACACTAAAAGTACTAAAATAAATTATTAACTTAAACCAACAACACTTTTCTGCAAAAACTCTGCATATAAAAGGTAAAAAAGCATAAGGCTTACCAATTTTCCTCCTCTGCTGGTTAGAACTCGTTACGATTAATTATAGGATTCCTGGTTTGAGCGCATTAGATGCAGAAAAAGTAAAAAATGATGGATGCACATTTTGTTTTTCCACTATTTTATAAAAAAAATCAAGAAAAAATAAAGTAAAAAGAAGTTTTCAAGTTCTAAGAACGAGCAATTATTTTGGCGGACTGCACTTTACAACATTCGAACAAAAAGAAACTTAATCAGAAAGTTTCAACATCCCGTACTAAGGATTATTTGAGAAAAGAATCGGTTAATTCAAACTTAATTTTCATTCATGATTTTTATCAAGCTAATGCAACAGAAATTTCCAAAATAATTAAACGGAAGAAATAAA
>JBIKOX010000108.1:0-10155 GCA_044357775.1 Bacteroidia bacterium
AAACCGGCAGCTAGAATGGGAGATAAAACTGCCCATGGTGGAACAATTTTAGCAGGATGTCCAACAGTTCAAATAGGAGGTTAATTTGAGTTCAGAAAAAGAAAATATCAATTTTGATTTTATCGGTAAGGGATGGTCTTTTCCACCTGTATTTAACAAAACAAGTAAAGGTGTAGAGTTACGAGAAGGAAATGATGATATTATTGAGAGTCTTAAAATTCTTTTAACAACAATGCCAGGAGAGAGGATATATGACCAAAATTATGGTTGTGATCTTTCTCCATTGTTATTTGAACCATTTACTAACTCATTAAAATCTAGTTTATCAGATACAATAAATAATGCAATTGTTTTATTTGAAACTCGAATTTTAGTCGAAAATATTAAATTTGAGTTGTCAATAGATGATGGTATTATATACATTTATATAGCATATTTAATTAAGAATTATAATAGTAGATATAACATGGTATTTCCATATTATTTGAAAGAAGGTACAGAACTTTAAATGTAATGATAGGTTTTTGTCAAGATAGAAATATTATATCACAAGTAAAATGGATTGATCAAAGTAATCGATACAAAAAAAAACTGAATCCGAATTATTTTAAAGTTGACGAAAAAACCTTATCAAATTTCGCCAAATTTGCAATTGAATATGGTAAATTAATTTCATTTTTTAATGAAAATGATCGACCAGATGGAGATTGGTCTTCATTTTTTAGAGAAGATTCCACTATTTCATTATTTTTGCTACAATCATTAAATACTGAAAAATGGAATAATGAATTTGCTGAACTTCATCATTTATTTGAAAAAAGTGAAAGTGAAAATTCAAAAATAGAAGTATTAAAAAAACTGGTGATTATGTCATCCACTATTTTTTTAGAAATTGAACAAATTACAACTAATATTTCCCCTCATAAAGATTTTCAAAATAGATTAATAAAATTTATTAGCAGTAGATTTAGTAATTTTTTCAGTGACATATTATTAGTCAATGAATTATTGATCGAATCTTACCATTGGAAAAATCCGATTGTCAAAAATTTTGAAATTTCATTTGCTAAATTTTGGTTTTCAGAAGGAGCTAATTTAAATTTTTCAAATCATAATTTGATTGAAACAATATATCTTCTTATTGAAAAAAAATTACCAAAAGTTATTTATGATATTGATTATATCAAGGAAGATGCGCAACTATTTTTACAAAATGAAGTACTACAAGAAGGAAATGTTAAGCCTCATATAGCTTTATTTATTACTTTTTGCGAACTCTATGAAAATATCCAGCTAAAAATTAACACAATTACTGAACGTCATTTAAATTATTATTTTAAAGATATATTAAAATTAAAACCTCTAAATGGTAATTTCGATTCTGTGTTTTTAACTTTTTCTGCTAATTCTGATTCTGGTAGCACGTACTTAGATCAAGGAATGAAGTTTATTTATGAATCTAATGATGGCGAATCAAATTCTAATTATATTTTACAAAGACCAGTATTAATGCATGAAGGATTTATTTCTAAAATTATTGGAGTTAATATATCTGCACAATCTTGGAAAAACTCTTTTATGAAAAGAGCAAAATCTATTTTTGAATTAGTGGAATTTAATTTTCCTGAAAAGGAATCTTTTGAATTTGGGTTTGAGATTTTATCTGAGTATTTGATTCTTGATGAAGGAGATAGGAGAATAACTTTTGATTTTTCATTAAGTCGAAAGGAATCATTGCAATTTAAAGAAAGTATAGAAAAACATTTTTTTTCTTTTGATTTAGATAGTTTAAATGCGCTTATTTCGAATACTTGGCTTGCGTTTTATTCTACAACAGATGGTATGTTGCCATTAGAGGAAGATTCATTAAATATTTATTTTCATGAAGATTTTGGTGTTTTAAAATTAAGATTTGATATTCTTATAAATAAACATCAATTGCCTCTTATTCCATTAGATAATGAACAAATTAAAAAAGAAGCAGTTTTGAAATTTGTTTTAAGTAATAATGGAATTAAGTACTATTCCATTTTTCGAGATATTTCTTTTTCAAATGCGATGCTAAATATTGAAGTGATTGGAATTAGAGATTTAATTTTACAAAATGATTTTGGAACTCTTGAAAATACTATACCATTTGAACCATTTGGCTTTAGACCAAAACTTGGATCAACTTTATATATTGGACATAAAAATTTATTGTTAAAACCATTAAAAGACCTAACAATTAATTTAGAGTGGAATAATTTACCGTTTGATGAAAATGGTTTTAAAGGTTATTATAAAGATTATTCGGGCATAGAGAAT
The DNA here is from genome assembly GCA_044357775.1 of Bacteroidia bacterium. Lineage (GTDB taxonomy): Bacteria > Bacteroidota > Bacteroidia > B-17B0 > Aurantibacillaceae > UBA4416. Next base: position 2,308 of record JBIKOX010000108.1, read on the forward strand.
AATACTTCTTTTAAAGTTACAATTAGTTCTCTAAAAGATAAAAATTGGATTCCTGCAGAAAATAAACAAGTTTTAGATTTATTTACTGGTATTCCATCTGATAATAGTATTGAAGATAATATGCTAAGTCCTATTAGACGAATAAATGAACTAGATATTTCTGCACTTGGCCTCAAAAATGAGGCACGAATTTCTGGCCCATTAGAAAATTATAATATTTCTTCAACTGACGGATTTATAAAAATGGAGCTTTGTTATCCTGAGATTGCATTTGGTCATGATCAATATTCAGAATTAATCCAAAAGAATGCATTTGCAGCTTCCAAAAATAAAGGTATTCCAAATATTATCAATGAACCATATACGCCTTTTCTTAAAGGTATATCTTTGGATTATAAATCACAAATTGAAATTTTGGGGTGGGGGGAAAAAATTAGCTTAAAAAAGATACACCCGTTTGGACGTGAAGTAAATTTGAATCACGAAAATTGGAAGATAATACCTTATTTCCCGGATGGAGGATCTTTTTTTATTGGTTTTGATGCTTTACTAAGTGAAAAAGAAATTTCTTTATTATTTAAAATAAATAATAAAAATATTTTAAGTAATAATGAATTTACAATGAGTGTTTTACAAGATTCATTGTGGGTTCCATTGTCTTCAGAAAATATAACATATGATTCTACCTTCAAATTACAGCGAGAGGGTATTTTGCAGATAAAATTACCAGCTTTAAGTGTCTCAAAAACATTTATAGTTGAAAATAGTATTTGGCTAAGATTTGATTTAGCTGACTTAAATATTATAAATTGTATTGAAAATATACATTTAAATGCAGGTATTGCAATTCGAGAAATAGAGTTAAAAAACGATTCTTCAACAATTCCTGAGTTTTCTATTTCAGAAATGTTAATTCCACAAGTGCAAGTTGATAAGGTGGAACAACCTTATAAATCATTTGGAGGTAAAAAACCTGAAAATGAAACTGATTTCCAAATACGAACAAGTGAAAGAATCCGCCATAAATCTCGCGCTATTTCAATTCATGATATTGAAAATCTATTATTAGGTGAATTTCCTGAAATTCAAAGTTTAAAATGTTTATCTCATTTAGGAGCTAATCTTGAATATAAACCAGGAGCTATATTAGTTGTGGTTGTGCCAATTGAAAGCGAAGATGCGATTATTTATGAAAGATATTTTTCAAATGAAAATTTATTAAGAATACAGGAATTCTTAAATCATAAAGTAATGATTGGTATGAAAATATCAGTTGTTAATCCAATATATGAAAAAATTAGTTTAAAATTTAATGTTAAGTTTATAAATGGATATAATGAAAAATTAGGATTCAAAAAGTTAAATGATAAGATTATTTCTTTTCTGGATCCTTGGAAAAGTGATAAAATTATTAATCAAGGTGGAATGATACCATCAACTTTGCTCTTAAATGAAATAGAATTAGAAAGTTATGTGGATTATATCACTAATTTCTCAGTTTTTCATAAAGTAAATGATGAAATTATTAATTTATCTTTATCTCAAAATACGGATCAAATTATTAAAGGTAATTCACCTATTTCTATTCTTGTTCCTGATCGGGAAAACAAAATATTAGCATTTAATGATGAAAATTCAACTGATAAGCCAGGTATTAACGATATGATGATAGGTAATGATTTTTTAATTAAACATACAGAAACAAAAGGTTATGCAGGTTTAGGTTATGATTTATTGGAAAAAACCTTTCAATTATTTCCCGAAACTGAAGTAATATTAGAAAAAAAACATATTTTTACTTTGTATTTAAAAGATTAAAATGGCGCAAAAGACAAGGGCAAATCTTAAGAATTATTTTTTAAAAGGTAATATTCCTACTGAACAGGATTTTCATGATTTTATTGATTCTAGTGTTAATAAAATTGATGATGGAATTATAAAAACTAAAGGTGAGGGAATTAAAATTCTAGCAGATGGAACAAATAGGGAACTTCTTCGTTTTTTTGATAACATTAATGACTTAAATCCAACATGGACAATTAATCAAAAAACTGAAGATGGAAATGAAGGTTTTAATATTGTTGAACCTAATGGCGGAAGCAGACTTTTTATTGCAAAAGGTGGCAATGTAGGAATTGGTTCTACTAGACCAGATTATAAGTTAGATGTCTCCGGTATGATTGGAATGGAGGGTAGGAAAGGTAATTTTGCATTTGGTGAAATTCCAGCCGACGGAGAATGGCATGATGTATTGTCTGATTTAAACGAATACCAAGCATTTGAAATTATAGCAACCGTTGGAAAAAAGGGAGCACACTCTATATTACATGCAATAGCTGTAAGTACTTATGGTAAATCAAAAAATGCAATTACTAAAACTTGTGGTTATTTTGGCTGGTCAAGAAATAAACTAGATGTAAGATGGGCTGGCTCTTACTTTAGTTATCAATTACAATTAAAAACAAAAAGTAATTACGGAGAAGGTATTTTAGTAAAATATAATGTAGCTAAACTGTATTAAAAATATGCAAAAAAAAAAGGTAGCACAATTAATACAACTCGAATTAACAATTGATGAAGTTAATAATATCTTAGAATTGTTGGGCAATCAACCTTTTATTGGTGTTTATAAACTAATAGAAAAAATACACTTACAAGCAAAGGAAAGTTCTGAAATTGGTTCACAAAAAAGTAAATGAAAGAATCACCATCAATATTAAAAAACGATGAGGCGACTGATTCTTTTGATCTTTTTGAATTAAAAGATAAAGGTCTAAATAAAATACAATTATTATCTGGCAATAATTGGACTGACTATAATTCTCATGATCCTGGAGTAACAATTTTAGAAACTTTATGTTATGCCTTAACTGATTTAGCTTATCGCTCAGATTTTGATATTGCCACTATATTAAATACAACTGGACGTAAAAAAATAAAAAATTCTCTTTTTCCAGCCCATGAAATTCTAACAACTTCTCCTTTGTCTTTTTTTGATTTCAAAAGATCAATTTTAGATATTGACGGAATAAAGAATGGGGAGTTTATTCCAGCATATTCAGAAAAAGTTATTCCCGGTGTTTTTGATATTGAAATAGAACTTCATCCGGATTTTGATAATGAAATTTCCAGAGACATTATTAAACAAAAAGTTCACTTACTTCTCAAAAGCATTTGCCCTTTAGGGGTTGTTTTTGAAAAAATAACTTTTTTAGAATACGATTTAATTGGTGTTACTTTAGAAGTAGAGTTGTCAGAGGACGTTGATCCGAAAAAAATATGTGCACAATTTATTCAAAATGTACAAAATTATTTTTCTTCTGAAATAAAGTTTAATAGTCTCAATGATTTATTAGAGAAGAACATTGGTGTGGAAACTATATTTGATGGACCACTATTAAAAAATGGTTTTTTACTAAATGAGCAACTTCTAAATCAAACAGTTAGAAAACGAATATTTGTTTCTGATTTAATTAATTTGGCAATGTCTATCCAGGGGATATCTTTTGTGAGAAATTTAAAAATATCTGATGATAATAAAAATGAATTTAATTGGATTTATGATGTTAAATCTAGTTATACGCCTCGTCTTGATAACAAAAAATCAAAATTTAAGTTTCTCTACAAAAACTCGCTAATTTTTGAAAGTAATCCATCTTTTATTGAATTATGGTCTGCTCCAAAATTAAATAATTCATCATCCTACAATCAAAATATTTTAGATTTGCCAGTTGGAACCAATAAAAAACTATCTAAATACTATAGTGTTCAATATGATTTTCCTGATACGTTTGGTATTGGCTTTAAAGGACCAAGCGCCGGCGCTGGTCCAGAGATTGTTGCAGCGGCAAAACAGTTCAAAGGATATTTGATGATTTACGATCAAATAATGGCTAATTTTTTAGCGCAACTTGATCATATAAAATATTTATTTTCTACTGAAAACATTGAAACCACCTCAGCTACACAAGTAATTGATGATATACCAGGTGTTGAGTTTTTATATAAAAACTTTATCGAAGATTATTACATAAAATATAATAATTTTAATGATAAAATACACTTAAAGTCGGAATGGACTAATTATTTAAATAAGAGTAGAAAGCAACTTAGTAAAGACATTCAAAACTCATTTGAAACAAAGGAAGAATACTTAAATCGACGAAATGCAGTATTAGATCACTTACTAGCTCGTTTTGGAATTGATACTAGTACATTAGAGTTACTTTCTGAAATGTTGCAAGCAGAAGCAATCCAATATAAAACTGATTTATTGCAAATTTTTCCAAAACTATCATCAGAAAAGTACTTAACAGGAAAATCTTCTCTCTATCCTGAAATAAATGGATTAAAAGCATGGATAGGAAAAAATTTAAATTTAAAAGGGTTTACTAACGAGACTATAACTTCAAGTATTGCCCATTTAAGTTCTGGTAGAGATATCAAGGCTGAGATATACTCTATAAATAATCCTTTGAATGTGTTTTTAAAAAATGGTATTGAACTTGAAAACATAATTGAAACTGGAGCAAATGAAGTTTCAATCTTTGATAATAAGGAATTGATTTCAAAAGTTAATATTGACTGTGCATTTTCAGCCGATATTAGAAAATTTGTTCATCAAAAAATACTTGATATAGATAATAATTCAGAGAACTTTGAAATAATAGATCATTTATCTTTAAGGCCAGATATTGATTTTCTATGTTATGGATTTAACGTAATGTTTGACAATAAATCTATTTTTATGTCGGAAAGATTATATACACTAAATCATTGTGATATATTTATTCGGAAATTTATTGATCTGAGCAAGGATTTGAATAATTTTAAAATTATTGAATCAGCTTTAAAAGAATACAAAATAAGTTTTGAATGTGAGTATGGTAAATTAGTATCTAGAAGTTATTATTCTTCCCGTTCAGAGGCAATAGATAAATTAGAATATTATTTAGATTCTAATAATTCCAACTTATTGAATTATACTTATACAACAAAATACGAAGATTATTTTAGTAACGTTAATAATCCTTTTTCATATATTGTAACAATTATTCTGCCTAGTTGGCCAACTAAATTTCAAAAAAAAGGATTTAAGAAATATATTGAGGAATTTTTTTATCAAGAGCTACCTGCGCATTTAGTGGTTAATATTAAATGGTTTGATTTTGATACAATGCTTGATTTTGAAAAGAGCCACCGAGATTATAATAACAATTTAAATTCCACTGATATTTTATTAAAGACAAAATCACTTGATAAACTTTTGAGCACCATTATTTCATAAAATGCCTGCTAATATTCACAAAGTTAAAAGAGTATTATTTGAAATTTCAAACTCTAATGTTGAAACTTATCAATCAGATGAAGCTTTGTTTTCAAAATTTTTCAATAATTCTATAACAAAAGCTCTAGAACAACTTTTTGATGAATTTAACACTATAAATTCAACAATAAGTATTTCTAATATTGAAATAGATTTAGGAGTAGTTAAAAAAAGTGATTTAAATGAAAATTTAACTGACCTTATTATAAATAATTTACGACCTCAATTAATTAAACAAATAGAATTTGCTCAAAATCAATTAAATATTGCTTCAGCTAAGGTAGATAATAATGGAACTGATATTGTAAATTCATCTATTAAAAGTGAATCCCAAAACGAAATTGATATTTTAATATTTTTTTTAGCGAATGGACATTTACCATGGTGGGCAAACACAATTACAACTTTTGGAAATATTACTGAAAAGGCTTTTATTTATGAAATAAAAAATACTCTATTTAAACAAACTGATAATAAGTGGATAATTCGCCTTATAAATCAATACGATTTTAAAGATTTGATTTTATTATTGAGAGAATTTGTTAATTCTTCTGAAAAAAGTAAAATAAATGAGTTAATTAATTTCATTGAGAAACTACATCATTCAACTATTGCTACTAATAATATTTCTTCAAAACTTATTTTAAGAAAAACTTTTGAAGAAATTATTTCACAAAATGGTTTTATTAGATCGGTTAATGATTTTATTAATGAATATTTATTAGAAGATTCATCGCTAAAATATGTATTTGAAAAATATATTTCAAATTTTAATGAAAATAATTCTGAAAATAGAATTACCGAATTTATTAAATCAGATATATATTTAAATAGTAATGTAGATTTAATAAAAATTAATGAAAATATTAACGAAAGTAGTATTGCTAAAAATGATTTATTAATTATATATTATTTAACTCATGCCTCAATTCCAGCTTTAAACGATACTATTAATTTAAATGATTTTGAAAATTTAATTACAACATTTATAATTAAAAATAAATTAAAATTGGTTGATCTTTTTAAACAAAATGTTTTAAGTGAAATCATTTTAGATAATATATTTTTAAATTTCTCGGAATTCCAACTTAATAAAATAATCGAAGAATTAAAGGATTCCTTTTCTGAAAAAATAACAGCAATATTTGAAATTATTAGAGAATCAAGATTAAAAAAAGATTTAAGACAATTTATTTCATCGTTATTGTTAAATCAAATTCTAGATGTTCCCGAATCTTTAATTGTTAAATCATTTAATAAGGTTAAGCACAATTTAGATGAAAATATCAATCGCGCAATAAAACTAATTATTGAGGATGGTAAAAGTGAATTAGAGTTATTAAATTACAAAACCGATAGTAATCTGAATACTGATTCAAATTTAGATTCTATTTATTTTTTAGATTTAATTTTTTATCTAATCGAATTTAGAGATTGGCCATGGTGGGGTAGTGCTTATAACAAAGTTTTTGGTTTAGTTAATCTTAATGAGGATTATAATTCTGAACTACTTAAAATACTACAAAATTTTGAAAATAAACACCCAAAAGCATTTATTGACTTTTGTACAAATATTTCTAAAATCAATCAAGCTTCAGTTTTTTTAAATAAATTGAATTGGACCGAATCTAAATATATTTTAAATAAAGTATTTCCATTTTTTAAAAATGGTTTTATTGAAACTTTGGAAGCTATTCTGGAATTATTATTTACCGATTTGATGTTAGAATATAATGCAGCTAGCAATATATTTACAATATAATTGATCAAAATAAATTAGAACAAGTTTCATTTAAAGATTTTATTAATGACATTTTAGTTAATATTTCAGTAAAATTAAATATTCCTTTATGGAAGACCTTTAATACTATAAAAAGTAATTATTCAAAATTAAGATTAAAAGAAAATGTAACAATAGGCGATTTAGATTATATTTTCACATATAGTGAAAGTTTAGAAGATAAATATGTTTTATTGAGAGATAAAATTAGAAATGTTGAAGATGAAAAATCTAATACTAACTATTTTCCTGATTCTATTTTAAGTAATTATGAAGATGCTATTTTAAAATATATAAATGGGGATTATTCATCTTTAAAAGTTTTCTCTTCAAATTGGGCTTTAGGAGTTTATATTTTAGAAAAAATAAAGAATTCCCCCTCTTTTGTAAATAATTTAAAAATGTTTTTTAAAAGTGGCGATTTTAATCACATAATCAAACTTATTCAACTAGAAAATTTGAGTGAACAACATTGGATTTTAAATTTACTTGAGGAAAATGAAAGTTTTGATTTTTATAAAGAATTTCAAAATATATTTCAAAAAATTACAAATAAAAATATAAATTACTTTAAAGATGTAATTAGGGCTGTATTTTTAAAAGAAACATTTTATATAAACACCAATATTACAAACGATAAATTAAATTTAATAATATACAATTTAGCTTTATATACAGGCGTTGAAATTATTAAAATACAACAAGAAATTATTATTTCTATTTCAAATAATGATACTTTTAG
>JBIKOX010000109.1:0-10111 GCA_044357775.1 Bacteroidia bacterium
CACAAAGTTTAAAAAATGATGAAACTATAAATACCTGTGCTTTTGATTACATCTTTTTAAATCACTTTTGGACTAAAAATTAAATCACTTTGGTATTATTTTACACTAGGCTCCAAAAAAATGACATTTAGGTTTAAAAAAAATACTTAAAAAACAGTAATCGTTTACTTTAAAGGAATTATATTTCCAATATAACCAGATCCTTTTTTAGCATTACCACTCATAAAAGGAATTGCTATAACCGGTGGACAAACTAATGCACCTAAACATCCAAAAACGATTGAAAGTGGCTTAATTTGTATCCTTGATGAATTAATAAACATTCTATTATCAATGATAGTAATACCTAAAGGATTAACATATTTTCTTTCACTTTGCTTTGCATTGATAGAATTTACTTTATACTTATCTGTTTTAAAAGTTCCTGAATTATAATCAAAAACGGCGTATTCTAATTCGCCAACGCCTCTTGGTGTACGTTTTTCATTTTTCTTAGCTTTTTTCTGCTCTTTTGAAATAATTTCAGAACCGCCATATAAAGCAAATAATTTATCATCTTTATTTACAACTTTAACATCATAAACATTCCAATTATTATATGTGTATTCTCTATTTAAGTTTGATGCCCAAAGCAATTTACCAGTATTATCAATTTTAAACGTTGTAACGTTTGATTTTGTGCAATAGTAACGCGTTGTACAATTACCTTTGCTATCGCATGTGGTTCTGGACCAATTGCGCATTCTAGATGCAAATAAAACAACATTTTTATCATCAACCGATTGGATATCTTCGATAACATAATCGCCTGCAAGAGATTCCTCGTTAGATTTTTTTGCTTTTTTGCTTTTTAATACTCCCGCCTTTTTTTGATCGCGTTTATCATTAGCAAATAACTTATCTAATGTTGGTTTATCAAAATAAGTAAAATTTGTTGCAGCCATTGAACTAGTTGCATTATCAATTTCTGCATAAAAAATGCCATGCATATCGCTTCCTTTATTATCCTTTAATAAGTCGCAAAATAAGCCGTAAATTTTTGTCTTTGTAGGCGTTACTAAGTAATCAACGTCAAATAAATTTTTATTGTCAAATTTTAACGGATATGCTTTATATTTTCCAGTAGAGGGGTTAACTACGGTTAATAAATTATAGGAAGACATTTCGTTTTTCATTAATCCTTCGCGCTCCTCCTTGCTTAATTTAATACCGGTATTAACGTACAATAATCCGTCATCCCCTATCTCGTATGAAGCAGATAGATACCTGTCGGTAGTAACTGTTGAATAAGGCAAAGTAATTTGATTAGACGCATCAAAACTTAAATCAGCTTTCAATATTTTATACTCAAATTTTACGTTTTCATTTTTTTCTCTTGGTAACTCAGCACCAATTACAATTTTTTCGCCTGCTTTTTTATTACCTATAACAAACATGTTAGGATAACTTTTTTTTCCTGAAGCCTTTACTTCATATATTTTTTTGAGTTTTACTTTCTCATTTAATTTTGCATCAAAAACTTGTGCATAAAGTTCTGATGTTCCGTTACTTGTTTTTATCCAAAAAATATTTACTGTATTTTCAAACACAACTTGATCAAAATAAGTTAAACCATTCATTCGCTCTTTATCAGCCTCATTTTCTTTATAACCAACAATGGCTTCTTGAGCAACCTGATTCATGGTTGTTTTATCGTAAGCAATAAGTTTTATTTTTGAATTTGCTTTAGCGGGTTTGTATGCCATTTTATTATACTTGGCATATACATATTTTGAATTTCCACCTATAAATTCATCAAAAAAACCATCTTTTTTGTTTTGGTATTCTTGCTTCTCAGACCAATTTAAATCAATACTTTGAGCATAAGTGTACACCGTAAGCATGCATAACGAAATTGTAACTATTATTTTTTTCATATTTGTTTATTATTAATATTATTGTTTTTAATTAATTACCAACCTATTCCAAAGGTATAACCTACACCAAACATAAAAGTTGGCTTTGATGATTTAATGGAAGAGATAGTGTATTGTTGCGTTATATTACTACTTGAATTGTAATCTATGTCCGTTCTAATCACCGGATTATAAGTAATCATCCTATAACCTGCAGTGAAAAAAAATTCATGTGAAGTAATTAATTTTGTATCGGTTAAAATTTGATAGCCATATTTTAAAGAAAAGACATTATGATTATAATTCAACTTCCGAGTCCCTACAACCACTGAGGAGCTATAAGAAGAATAATTATTTGGAACGACATAATTTAATTTATTGGCAAAATTTGTAAATGCTAACTCAATATAGCTGCTGCCGTCAAACAGATAACTTTCAAAAATAAATTTTGGAGCAATATAAAAATAAGGAGCTATTTTTTGGTGTTCGCTCACCGATAAAACATCTGCCATATCTTCTTCACCTTGCAAATTATTTGATTCACTTAACAACATGTTAGACCCTAATAATGAAAATATTCGGTCTTTATTAAAATTAAAACCAATACCAGCTTGCAACGAAAAGTTCTCATGAAAATTTCGTTCATAATATAATGCTACAATACTGCGCGAAATTAATGTAGGAGAAAATTTGATAAAGTTTTTTGCATCATTTCTGTTTGCTGAACCGCCACTTGAATTACTTTTAGATTCACTTGTTAACGGACCACCACCTTTTGGCGTATATTGCAAGTCTAATTCGTTAGAAACAGGAGGCGTGCTTTGTGCAACAAATTGGTAATGAAAAACAAACATTACACTACACAATATGATGTATTTGAAATTGATAACCATTACTGTATTTTAATTAGCGTAACATAATTAGATAAAACTTTTATTTTTTCTTCAATACTTAATCCTAAAATGTACGTATTGTTTGGCAAAGTTGTGGTTTCGCCAATAGCTTCAATTAGATTTTTAATATAATTTAGTTTGATGGCGTAAGCCACATTATCAGCAGATTTTATTCCAGCATTTATCACTCCTATCAATTCGCCTTTATCATTAAAAACTGGACCGCCGCTATTACCTGGTTGGATGGCGATAGTAGATTGAAACGAATTTAACGAACCATTGTAACCTGTTTTGGCACTTATCTTTCCATCTGTAAATTTCGCTTCTTTTCCCATTCCAGACAATGCTAGCGGAAAACCAATTGTAAAAACACTCGAACCAACTTCAATAGCACCACTTTCTTTAAAAGAATACTTTAATTTTTCGAGGGGCTTAAAAGAATCATCATTAATTTTTATAATCGCTAAATCATTATCGACATCTTTTTGCACAAGAACAGCCGAATATACTTTAGAAATTCCATCCGCTGTTATTTCCACTTGTATTTTATTTGCACTACTAATAACATGTTCGTTAGTAATAATATATCCGTTTTCGGAAATTAGGATACCGGATCCTGTTGCTTTTGCATCAAAATCTGATTGAGAGCTGGCAACAGCGCTATTTTTATAATCTACTTCTTTATAGATTAAGTCATCAATAAAAACAGAGCCTTTGCCGGAAATTGCAAATCCAATATTTGAACCTAACATCGACATGCGCTCACAAGAATATTGAATTTCTCCATTAATTGAAAAAATAATTTTATCGTCGGAAGTAATAATTTTTAATTTATTTTTTTTACTTTTTTCTAAACTGCTGGCATACATTCCATCAACTTTATTTGAAGAAATTCCTTCATAAATAAAACCTACATCAATACCTTGATTGGAAATTAAGCAATAATTGTAATTTGCCCAATCTTTAAACCCAAATAAAAATCCTGTTTTTTGGTTGTTAGATAACTTCGCTAAATCAAATGTAGCCTCCAAAATTAAATCCTCACTATTAGATGCTAAACTAATGTACCTAGAAGTTCCTTCCTTAGCAAATGACGTTAACTCAAAAACACCATTACTAATTTTAGCAGCACTTTTATCACTTACATATAAGTCCCAATCGTTTGAATTATTATTAAAATTATCTTCAAATATTCTGTTCTTTCTTCCATCTTCAGAATATTCAGTCAACTTATTATCCTTAATAATACCTTTTACATAGTTAATTTCTTTCCAAATTTTTCCTGATTCATAGTAGTAGTAACACATACCATCTTCAATGCCATCAGAACTATAATTTTTTACTAACTTTAAAACACCCGTTTTATAATACCATTTACACTTTCCGCTGTATTTATTTAAATTTTCATCAGAATTACTTGCTTGCAGAATTTCACCTTCAAAATAAAGGCTGCCGCCGTTTACATACGTTGATTTATAAAAATTGCCTGATTCATTTTTACGACTATAATAGCCTTCTTCTTGAGTAGATATTTTACCTTTTTTATCAAAGTATAAAATATCTTGTGCTTGGGCTACTAATGCAAAGCAAAAAATAGAACAAAATAATAATAGTCGGTACATGAAAAATAATACTAAAATTTTGGTAAATTTAAACAAAAAAGAATACAACCATGTATTATCGTACTTTTTTAGCAATATTAATATTTTGGACAACACATTTATTGTCTCAAAAACAGAGTAATGTCAGTGTAGTTCTAGTTGAAAATAATTTTTCGGAGTTTAAAATTCACGAGGCAAAAAAACGAACTTTTTTGAAACAGAACAAAACACTCCTTACAAAAATAAATCCGTTACATTACATTTCAGGCGCATTACTCTATTTTTATCAAAACATTTTCTCAGAACAAATACAAGCAAACTGCCAATATCAAATAAGCTGCTCTGAAAATATGAAAAAGGAAATATCAAAAAAAGGGCTATTAATAGGCGTATTAAACGGATTAGATCAATTAGGAAATTGCTCTGGAAGTATTTTAAGTGACTATCCTGCTTATAAGATAACAAAGGAAGGTAAAGTAAATAATGCCATAGAATAAATGAAACTAGCACTATTAAGCTTTTTTATCTGCATTACAATAATAATTAATGCTCAAATTGATTATCAATTTGTAAAACATTTACAAGCTAATAACCTGCATACTGAATACCATTATTATTTACAAACACTAGAGCAACAAAAGAATAATGCGGATTCGGTAAACTACTTGTATGCTAAACTTTTTGTGCAACAACATAACGATTCTTTATTTTTAAAATATTATCGTTTGTCTTCGCAGGTTTTTAATGCTGATACTAATGCATTGAGATACACTGACTACTATTTTTTATCAAATCAAAACAAAAAAAAACAAGCAGAGTGGTTCTCGGAAAATAAATCATCAGACACAATTCATTTACAGGTGGTAAATTTTTATAACAACATTCAGAAAAAAGATCCAATGCCTATTTATATGAATAAGCAATTAACAAGTGATTTAAAAAAATATCGTAAACTACAGCGTAAAAGTCCACTGATTGCTGCTTGTTTATCTGCTTTCATACCAGGGCTTGGCAAATTATATGGTCAGCAACCAAACTCAGCAGCACTTGCTTTTTTTTCGAACGGAATATACGGCTACCAATCAGTTGAGAGTATTAAAAAATATGGAGTTAAAAACGGCTTCTCAATTTTTTCTGTTTCGCTATTTGGATTATTTTATATAAGTAACATTTATGGCAGCTTTAACGATTTAGTAAAATTAAAGAAACAACGAAAGCAACAATTATTAATAGATGCTGAAAAATATTACCATATTAATTATCCTGCTTCATTATACTAATTATCTTTTTTCTCAACAAAATTTCGATTCGGAATTATTACGTTTAGAACAAAAAATTTATAATGAAGAAAATGATACCGTAAAAGCTGATTTAATTCTGCAAAAAATTAACCTTTATTTTACACAAAATAGTGCTGACGGCAGAGCGCTCAATGAAACAGAGCGGTGCGACTGGACGTTAATTAAAGATAGCGCCTATCAGTCGAATTACCTTTGGAATTTAACTTTGTTAAACCTTCTTCAAAAGCGCTACAACAGAGCTATTAATTACTACGAAAATTATATAAAAATAAAAACAAACGATACAACCATTCATACAAAATTACTTGGTGCTTTAATTTACATGAACCTAGATAGTATAAAACTTAAAAACTATTTAGAGCAACAACACTTTGAAATTGCTTTGGTAGATAATTTTACTTGCTATCAAAAAATACTAAATGTAAACCAAAAAAATAAAAATATGTATCTTGCAGCGTCTGCTGTTTTGCCAGGTTCTGGCTTACTGGCTTTAAATAAACCCAAACAAGGAATAACATCTTTATTATTGAATGCGGGTGTAGCTTATACAGTTTTTGAACTCATTAATAATAATTTATACTTTAATGCAGTTGCAATTGGCTTAATGTTAACGCAAAAATTTTATTTAGGTGGAATTAAACTTACCAACAAATTATTTGATGAAAAAATTAATCTTAAAAAAGCAGTTATTGCTCAACAATGCGAATTAGATCTAAAAAAATTACTTGAACAATATCCTCTAAATTTTAAGTTAAAATAATAATTAAAAAATCAACTTAATCTTTTACCAATTCTAAATTTTGAATATTAACGCTCATTTTTAAAATACCAAAAGTTATATTCACTTTTTCATCTTTAATGGTTTCTACAATACCAACCTCGCTGCTATTTAATATTTTAACCTTACTTCCTACTTTTAATAAAGGCTTTAAGCGAGCTACTTTTTTTTCAGAAAAGCTATCACGCTTATTTTGTTTTTCTAAATCTTTACGTTTTTTAGTTTCTGCTGTGATACCGTCAATAAAGCGTTTAATCACAGACTTTCTATCTTCAGTCCTATTCCAATCTTCCAATAATCGCAGGTACTTTTGTCCAAAATCTGCTAACCGCGCTAACTCAATTTTTCTTTCCCTTTCTCGTTCAATCTTATCTTTAAAATTGGCAGTCAAAACTTCATATTTTTCCTTCGAAATTTTCTTTAAAAACTCCTCATGCTCAGTTCGTTCAATTGCTTCATTCAACTTTGTTTTTTGTTGCTGAACTTCGGCTAATAAAACATTTAAATCAACTTTATCTGTATCAATTTTTTCTTTTGCTCTTGTAATTAAATCTTTCGGAAAACCTACTCTTTCTGCAACCTCAAACGTATAACTACTTCCTGGCTCACCCACAGTTAAAATATATTTTGGATCTAATGTTTCCAAATCAAACAACATACTGCCATTTGAAACCCCATCTAATTTATTAGCCAATAATTTTACATTAGAATAGTGCGTTGTAATCACTCCAAATGTTTTTGATTTCACTAACTCTTCCAAAACAACTTCAGCCATGGCACCTCCTAACTCAGGATCTGTGCCACTACCAAACTCATCCATCAAAACAAGGGTATCTGAACTTACTGTATTTAAAATAGCAATCATGTTTTTAAGTCGCGCGCTATATGTACTTAATTCATGCTCTATACTTTGAGTATCGCCAATATCAATTAAAATATTATTAAAAAAACTCATTACAGAATTATCAGCAACACTAACAAGCAAACCACTTTGCAACATGGTTTGCAATAAACCCACTGTTTTTAAAGTAATCGATTTTCCTCCAGCATTAGGTCCAGATATAACTACCAAATGATTATCTTTTTGCAAATGAATAGTTAACGGAATAGTTTGTTTTTTTAATTCCTTATTTTGCAAAAACAAAACTGGGTGATACGCTTTGTTTAATTGTAATACTGAGGATGCCGAAATTAGAGGTAACGTTGCATTTATCAAGTGAGCAAATTTTGCTTTTGCATACAAGAAATCGACTTCAATTAGCAATTCATTGTATTGTTTTAATTGAAAAGAAAAAGGTCGTAATGTATTGGTAAGTTCTCGTAATATTCTATTTATTTCGCGACGTTCATCAATTTCTAATTCAGCAATATCATTGTTAATATTGATAGTTGCGCCAGGTTCAATAAAAATAGTTTTACCGGTTTCGCTTTTATTATGCACAAAACCACTAATTTCAGACTTATGCTCAACTAAAACAGCCAAAGTTCTTCGACCATTAAAAAAACTTTCTTCGTTATCTCTTATAAAGCCTAGTTTTCGTAATTCATTTACTTGCCTATCAAACTTAGCATCGCTTTCACGTCTTTTTTCTGCTAAGTCTTTCCGGATTTTTTGCAATTCTTTAGAGGCAGAATTTTTTACAGTCGCATCAAAATCCACAATACGATCTATCTCTTCAATGATAAATTTATTGTCCTCCAAATTATCTGATAATTGAGCCAAATAAGGCAATAGCATCTTTTTATTTTTAAAAAAACGAATAACAGTATTGCTGATTTCAGTAGCATGCTTAATTAATAATAATTGCTCCTCCGTTAGCATACTTCCATCCAATCCTAACAGTGAGGCTTCATTCAAAAAGTCTTCGAATTGGGTATCTGGAAAAAAGGATTGAGTGCTAACAATCCCTTTTAGTTCAGAAACTTTATGTAATTCTACAAATAGCTTTTCGTTGTCTTCAAAAACGGTAATTTGAGATGCTTTAAATTTAGCACCATTACTATAACAAAAATTAGTAATGTATTTTTTTATTTTGTAGAACTCTAATAATTCGAGAGCTTCAGAGTCAATAATATTCATGGTCGCACTAAATTTAAACTATTTATTTACTTAAAAAAACACTTATAATGTTTTGTAGATTAAATTTTTACTTTATTTTTGGTATGTTAATTAAATTAAAACAAGTACCCCAAAGAAAGGTTTACTACAAATGAAGAATGTAATTATTACAAAACTGGAAGAAATGCTTCAACAACCTGAAGCTAGTGCTGTTGCTAACCAAATGCGCACTCTGCAAAAAGAGTATCAAAAATTGTGGACAGCCGAATTTGAAACTACTAAACAAGAATTTGTTGAAGAAGGTGGCAAAGCAAAAGAATTTGAATATACTAAATCTGTAGAAGATTTAAAAATATCTGAATTGATTGATAAAATCGAAAAAAAGAAAAAAGAAGAAGATGGTCGTTTAGCAATAGAACAAGGAAAAAATTTAATTATTCGCCAAGAAATTATTGCCAAAATAAATGACCTCAGTCAGGTAAGCGATAATATTGGTGCTGCAATTAAAAAATTAGTTGAGTTACAAGGTCAATGGAAAGCTACAGGTCCGGTATCTACTCATAAATACAAAGAAAACCAAGCGGAATATAGCAAAGCAATTGAAGAATTTAATTACAAATTAAGTTTATCAAAACAACTGCAAGAGCATGATTTAAAACGTAATTACGAATTAAAAACGGAGTTATTAGAAAAAATTAAAGGAATAAAAAATCAGGAAAATATTAAGGAAGCTGAACGTTTAATTAAAATTTATCGCAACGATTGGGAAGAAATTGGGCCGGTGCCCAATGATAAATGGGATGAATTAAAAGGTGGTTTTAGAGCAGCTTTGGAAGAAGCATACTCAAAATTAAAAGCACATTACAATTCAGTTGAGGAAGAAAAAGAAGCGAATTTTACTCAGAAAAAATCGCTGCTTGAAAAAATAAAAGAAATTTTAACTAAATCGGAAACAGCAAGTGGACCAATTTGGAATAATTTGACCAATGAGTTAGTGACTTTACAAGCCGAATGGAAAGCTATTGGCAGAGCTAACGCAAAAGATAATGACAAAGCTTGGGCTGAGTTTAGAGAATTATGTGATCAGTTTTTTGAAAAGAAAAAATTATTTTTTAACGCCGTTCACGAAAAAATGAGCGGAATTAAATCTCAAAAACAAGACTTGATTGGTAAAGCAAATGCTTTAAAACAAAATAATGATTGGCAAAAAACTGGTTTAGCATTAATTAAATTACAAGATGCGTGGAAAAAAATTCCACATGCAGGTGGTGACGAAACAAAATTATTTAATCAATTTAGAGCCGCTTGCAATCATTTTTTTGATGCTAAAAAAGCACATTTTGAAGCCATTGATGCTAGTTTTGAAAATAACTTAGCGCACAAAGAAGAATTATTGAAGAAAATTAATGAGTTTACCTTATCTGAAAACACTTCAGAAAACCATTCTACATTAAAACAATTTTCAACAGATTGGAATAATGCAGGTATGGTTCCAATGAAAGACAAAAAACGTGTGAATGATGCATTTTATAATCGCCTAGATGAATTATACGATAAAATGAGTTTTACAAATGCAGAAAAATT
>JBIKOX010000111.1:0-10019 GCA_044357775.1 Bacteroidia bacterium
TCGGCTCCCAAAATCATATCCACACCTTGCGCCGCAGGGTTGTTAGCTAAACCAACTTGTTGCGCCAATCCCATATGCGTTGCTACTAAAACAACAGCGCAACCTTCCACTTCACGCAATAATTTTACATACTTAGCTAAGTTAACTTCAGCATGATCAAATCTTAAACCCTCGCTATATGCCGGGGATTGGCGCTTAGGAATTAAATGATCGGTGTATCCTATCACTCCAATTTTAACTCCTGCAATATATTTTATCCAATAAGGTTGATATACTAATTCGCCATTATCAGCGTCATTAGTTTTATGCCACATGTTTGCGCAAATTTTAGCTGCGTTAGCATGACCCATATCGTACAACATTTTCTTTTTCTTATAAACTACTTCCCAATTACCCGGCAACATTAAATCATAACCCAATTGGTTAAAAACAGGAATTAACGCTTCACCTTCCGTTAAAGATGCTACAGCATGACCATGAAAATAATCACCACCATCATACAAAATAGTATTTGCCGGATTCTTTTTTCGGTAAGCTTCAATCATGGTTTTTAAAACAGCCATGCCTCCTCGTTTTTTATAAACTGCTTGATTATTCTCCCAAAAAAATTCGTCATGCGTATTAATTTGCGAATGAATATCGGTAGTAATTAATAACGTAATTGTTTGATTATTAGTTAAATTACTAATAGTATTTAATTCATTTATTTCATCAGAAACAGTATTAGATGCTACAACATCAGAAAGTGGATTGAAAACAGTTGCTAAACCTAGTAAAGCTGATTTCTTTAAAAATTCTCGACGATTATCAGAAGACAATTCAATGTTTTTTTTGCTATTCATTTTTATTTTTTAATTAATTCTAATTTACAATTTAAATTTTAAAATCAAGAATAAAATTTAAATTAACCATGTTCACTTTATTGTAAATGTATTTTAAATTATTGTAGGTTTTGCCTTCCTTTAACTTATAAGCTACAAGAATTTTCATTTCTAATCCTTTTAAAAATTTATCAAAAGTATAGCTTGCATCATAATTTAGATGATGATAAGAAGGCATTCCGTATTTATTTAATCTGTAATCTTTTACATCTGGTAAATTAAAATATCCATAACCTAGTCCGGTTTTAAATTTATCATGAAAGGCGTTTACAGATGTTTTAATCATAAAGGCGTGCACATTGCCAAATCCCTCATTCCGTTCTCTTGGCATAAATGTATAAAAAGGCTCTTTACCCCACTCTCTTGGCATTAAATAACGTCCATCACCACTAATGTGAGTATAATTTATCGAGGTATTTATCTTTTTATTTTTTATTCCCACCTGAGCACTAATAACATTTGACTGAGCTCCTTTATTAATATACGTTTTTTTAAAATCACTGTTTCCTCCATCATTAATTGCATCTTGGTGAATGAACATAATACCTTGGTATAATTTAGCTTTATCGGTTAAAGATTGATTTATATTTATTTCAATCATTGCTGTATTCATTACATTATCTAACATTCCATCCCAAATATTAATTTTAAAGTTATCGTTTGGTTTAAAATAAGCGTTTGCTATTGCCACTCCCGAAGTATTAATATTTTCACTATAATTAGATTTTGTTCCATCTATATTTACACCAGACGGATTAATACCCATTGAATTAGAAAGTGAAAACCATTGAACTGTTGAACGAGGAGAAATTTTCCAAAACCAACCTCCATTAATACCAAACTTTTTTGATTCATTAATACTTAACCAAACACCTTCTTCAATAGTTGGACGCATTCTACCATCTTGAGGGTTAAAAAATGGCGTATTAATATTTATTTTACCAATAGTGATAGCACTTTTTGAAAAAGTATATTTCAAATACAGTTCTTCTAATCTATCTAAATCATTTTTATTATTTGGATTTTCTATATCGAATAAACCAATTTCATATCTATTGGGACTTAATGTTAAAGAATCAGGCAATTCAATTTTTGATGAATATAAATTGTAAATAAAAAAACCACTAATTCCAACCTGAAAACCATAAATAGGTTTTGTTAAAACTCCAATTCCTGCTCCAGAAGCTAAGGCATAATCATCTTTTAGTTCACCTTCATTTATAGTTTGCATAAAAAATGTTCGAGAATGTGCTTCCCAATGCGCTTTTAACAAACAATCTTTTAGACATAAGGAATCAGTTTGTTTGGGTTTTAAAGAAATATGATGATTGTCTACGCCATTTTGCTGAGAATGATTTTGAGCAACCATAGTGCTTGTAATTAGGTATAGCAAGCCAATTAAATAATATCTGATATTATTTTTCATAAGGTTATATTAAATCTAATTTATTTTTAATTTCCTGCTTTAATATAACTCCAGCCTTGTTCTTGTTTAGAGACTATTGCTATTATTCCAGCAGGAACAAAACCTGCTGATGAAATAATTTTAGAACGATCAACTTTTCTTTCCTTAATCGAAAACTCACAAGCATTAAATACGACTCCTTTTTGAGAAAGAATTTTAATTTCATCTTCTACAATTGTTTTATCTGAAACCAACATATCTAAACCTGCACCATGGCATACAACTTCTATTTTAGTAGTTGGCGACACACTTAAAATATTAGTAAATTGTTTTATTAATTGTTTGTGAGCAGTTGTATCTCCGGATGTTAATTGAAATATAATTTTATGTTCCGGTTTTTGGATATCTGCATTTGTCTGTGCTTTTATAGCAAAAGACAATAATGTAAATAATACAACCGCTGTTGTTTTATTTAAGAAGGAAATCATATTTGTTAGTTTTAAGATTTATACTTTACTCTTCTTTGCTTTTTTCATAGCATCGAGTTTATCTTTGATTGGTTTAAACGGACCATACTTATGTTGCTTTTCATCAAAGCCATCAGCATAAGGTCCAAAGGGATGATCAAATGGTTTTTCGTCAATTTTTGGCCAATCATTTTTAATATTTTTATGAGGCCGTGTTTGAGAATTTGCAAAAGCTGCCACATCCCAAGCTTCTTCGTCGGTAAGTTGCGAACTGTTATGACTTGCGCCCAATGGCATATTATATTTAACGTACTTAGCAAAGTTTGACATACGATATAATCCTGCACCATCATTATAACTATGGTCGCCCCATAAAGGCGGATAGGTATAAGCTGTTTTATCTCCGTTCATTAAACCAAAACCATTTGCCTGATGACAACTTTGACATTTCTCAGTATAAATTAATTTTCCTTTTTCTGGATCTGCCGCTCTATCTAATAAAGCTAAATCTTTAAATCCAGAACCTGCTGGTTTCACACCTTTTTTTACATCTTTACCTAACCACTTAATATAAGCAGTAATTCCTTGCATCTCTCTTGAATTCGTATCTAAAGCTGTTCCATTTAAAGATCTTTCAAAACAATCATTTACTCTCTTATAAATATTTTCAATAGCACCAGAACGAGCTCTGAATTTTGGATATGTAGAGGCAACTGCTGAATAATTATTTCCAAATATTTTTGTGCCTGCATCTAAATGGCAATTTTGGCAATTCATTCCGTTGGTGGATGATTTAAAAACTTTTCCATTCTCACCAAAATATTCAGACGTATGACTAATTAAATCTTTACCATACAAAATCAAGTCTTTATTATTATTTCCAGTTAAACTTTCAATATCAGGAGCAATCCAATAGTTGGTAGTATCTTTTATTTTTAAAGCTTGTTTCTTAGCAGCTTCTGTAAAATTACCGAACTGATCAGGCGCAAGAACTTCTATTTTTTGTTCAACTTTAGCTGTAGGCTTTGGAACAACAATAACAAGTAAAGTAATTAATGCAAGAACGAACACCAATAAAATAACGATGATATTAATTAACTTCGATACTACAGGTGCTAATTCATTATCCGATTTCTCTTGATTTTGCATCACAATTATAGTATTAGTGAGGTAATTTATCTTTTATGGCACCATACAAATAGGTACCAATAATTGCAAATAAAAATACTACTATCATTGATAAAAATCCATATCCAATATTAACAACCATTGGTCCTGGACATGAGCCACTTAAAGCCCAACCTAAACCAAAAATAGTTCCACCAATTAAATAACGCATGATAGATTTTTCTTTTGGGTAAAAATTAATCGGATTTCCGCTGATATCACGCAACTTAAATTTTTTGATAAGTGCTACACCAATTGCTCCTAATATAACAGCTGTACCAATAATACCATACATATGAAAAGCCTGGAATCTAAACATTTCTTGAATCCTAAACCATGAGAACGCTTCTGATTTAGCCATAACGATACCAAACACAGTACCTAGAATTAAAAATTTTATAAATTTCATTTTTTTATAATATTAAAGGAAGTAAAACATAAGTCATAAATAAGCCACCTGCAAAAAAACCAATAACTGCAATTAATGATGGTATTTGTAAATCTGATAAACCGCTTATGGCATGCCCTGATGTGCAACCGCCTGCATAGCGAGATCCGAAACCAACCATTAAACCACCTAAAGCTAATATTGCAAAACCTTTTAATGAAAGCATTGACTCTAAACTAAATAATTCATCTGGTTGTGCAGATTTTGGAGCTCCTATTCCTAATTGTGCTAAATCATTAATTGTATTTTCGGAAATTTGAACAGGTTGACCGTTAGATAAAAATTGATGTGCAATAAAACCTCCTAAAATTGCTCCAACTAAAAACACTAAGTTCCATAATTGAGAGCGCCAATTGAAATCAAAAAACTTAAGTAATTTACCACCACCGGCAGCCGAACAAATGGTTCTTAAGTTTGCAGAGAAACCAAATGATTGTCCAAAAAATAATAATGAAAACATGATGCCGGCAATTAATGCGCCAGATACCCACCAAGTCCAAGGTTGTTGTATAAACTCTAACATAATTAATTGCTTAAATGGTAAGAAATAATTGGTTTAAATAAATGATTAATTAATTTTTCGGCTGAACTTTTATGAAACAATCCACCCTTGCCATGTGTGCCAATGCAAACAATATCCATTTCTTGCATTTGATTAAAATGAATGACTCCATTTTCAACATCATAATCATTAAGTAAGTGTTTATCAAAATTGGATATACTATTAGCTTTTGCAAATTCGTCCATTTGTGCTAAGATAGCAGATTTATTTTCATCGTTCAAATTTTCAACTATTTGTAACAAATGTACTTTGGTATTAAATGCTATTATCAACTTATGAAGTAAATCTAAATTTTCATTTTTTGGTTTTGTAAAATCATGTACCAACAAAATATTTTCAATAATTAAATCAGATCGATCACACATTAAAGATAATAATGGTATGGTTGATTGACGAGCAATGATTTGAGTTTCGGAGCCTGATAATTTTTCTTTTAAACCCCAGGCGCCTTTGGTTCCCATAACAATAAGGTCGAATTTATTGGAATGCGAATACGAAATAATTTTATCTGTTAATTTTCCTAACTCTAAATGAGTTTGAATTTTACTTCCGTATAAAATTTTTAAGTCGTGAAATTTTCGTTCAATAATTTCTTTTTGAGAATAGAGATAATCAACACTGATTTCGCCACAAGTTTTAAAATTACCACTCTCATCCATGGTAACCGTTTCAGGCACACTTAATACATGAATAAAGTGAATATCCAAGGGCATTTTTTCCTCTAACTTTTTCACCATTAAAAAAGCATATTCAGCTTGTACCGAAAAATCGGTTGGTATGAGTACTTTAAGTGATTCCATACTTTTATTTATATTGATTTACATTTTGCCAACTTCCGCCATTGGTAACATTTTTTAGTCCTTTAGATTGCAATGTTCTTAAAGCCATACCACTTCTATTGCCACTGCGACAACAAGTTATAACATATTTATGCAAATTCAATTTTTCTGCACTTGCTCCTACTTGTTCTAAAGGAATATTAATGGAGCCTTTAATATGACCAGTAGCAAATTCTGCTTTGCTTCTTACATCAACAATTACAGCACCGTCTTTTATCAATTGAGACAAATCAACTGAATTATTCTTGAATAAATTTTTTAATAATGATAACATAGTTTTAGTTTTTATAGAACAAAAATATAACCTAAATCCTATTTTGACGGTTACAAATGTTACATAAGGCAAAAGACGCGTTTTTAGTTTGCTTTTGCAGTGATTTTAAGCATTGAATGATTTGTAAAGAATAAAAAAGGACTTCATTTAAAAATAATTAAATAGGGCGATTTTTCCTATTTTTTCAACTGCGTAATAGCTTTATTAAGGATAAACAGTAAAAACGCTCGGCTAACTTTATTCAATGTCTATTTTATCAATCTCTTTCATTAACCGATTAGTTTCAAAAAGGGCGACGATTATTTTTTGACAATGTAAAATATCGTCAAATTCAAGTTTACGGTCCTTTCTGTCTTTGAGTCATTTTTTTGCAAGTTGAAGCCACCAATATAAAAGTTTCAGCTCACTGAGAATGATAAGTGTACTAGTTTTTGGATAGCCAAGTTTGACAACCATTTTGATTACTTTTTGTATTTACTATACAACATTTGACAAACTTTATCCATTGATTTGAAAACTGATGCATCAAAATTTGATGCTTTTGTAATGCTAGTTAAAGTTACGACAGCATTATAAAGTATTTCATTGTCGTTATTACCAATGCGTTCAATAAAATTTACTTTATTAGTTCCTTTGGGTGATTCTGATACAATTACCTCTTTTGTGTTTGTATCTATTGCAAATAATAAGTCTGTATACATTTTTATATTTTATTTGATTAATGTAAATTGCATCGTCCATTTGAATTGGTTGTTTTCTTCTTGCATCGCGCTCCTTTTTTGGTAGTACCTGTGCATTGTGTTGCAGCGGCTGTTGACTTTTTTGTTGATTTACCTTCGCAACAATTTGTGCCTACTGTTCTGCTATGAATTTTACAAACGCAACTATTTGATTTGCTGCGATTACACTTCATACAAAGCAACTGAATATTAGAGGGATTACTGCTACCCCCGCAGGAGAATGGTGTTATGTGATCATATTCTAAACTCAAGGAACTATTACAACACTGACATACGCCACCATCTCTTGTAAAAACAATTTTTTTTGTAGTAGCTGAAATATACCTGCTCTGTGAAAAGCCGCAAATACCGATTGTTAGTAAAAGGGTCAGCAAGAATATTTTTTTCATTCTCATGTAAATTTTTAACTTTAATTATTGCACATCAATAACATATTTATATGCTCAATTCAATTTTATCAATGGCCGCCATTAATCTGTCCGTTTCTGTCAATGCAACAATTATTTTTTGATAATGTAAAATATCGTCAAATTCAAGTTTACGTTCCTTTCTATCCTTGAGCCATTTTTGAGCAGGTTGATAACCGCCAATATAAAAGTTCCAAGCTACTTCGGGCACATTATCAAAATACTGAGTTTCATTTATGTAAACTTTACCAACTTGTTTTTTTGTTTTGTCTTGCAAATAATCGTTATTGTTTGTTACGTCTTGCAAATAATCGTTGTTGATTGTTACGTCTTGTGAGAAATTCCCCTCCGTTGGAGGGGTGCCCGCAGGGCGGGGTGGTTCATAAACACTGCCCACACCATACTGCTCTATAATGTAAGCCTCTAAATCTTTCATAGCTCGCTCTATATTTTTTTTCACATCAGACTCGGTAATACGAAAAACTTTTAATCCTAAACTTTCTAAATACTGTTGGCGTTCTCTATCATAATCTTGTTTATCATCATGGCTGCTACCATCTATTTCTATAACTAAACCAAGTGTTTTTACATAAAAATCTACAATGTAATTTCCTATAATACGTTGTCGGTCAAAATCTATTTTATGAAATTTATTTTTATGTACTTGTTGCCAAAATAATACCTCCGACAAAATACCTGCCTTGCGTTTTTCTTTTAATAACGGTTTTAGTTTTGGATTATAAGGTAAATTATCTACAAAATTGCGGAATATAATTTGGTTGTTTATAGTTGCAAGCACAACTGTTTTATTTGCCTCTTGCGTGATTTGTTTATTAACCACATTCGTGGTTTGTTTATTAACCACCCCGCCCGCCATTGGCGGGCACCCCTCCAAAGGAGGGGAATGTTGGGGCGCATTTAAAATCGAAGGAGGGGAATGTTGGTGTGCTGAAAGAACAAACTTAATTTTACCAACTACATTATTTCCATCAATTGGATATTGTGTAATGTATTTTTCTACTATTGGGCTTTCTAATAAATGTATTTGTCTTATCTCTCCACCTAATTTTACTAATTGCCAAAACGTTGTTGCATCCTTTGGATATGGAACACGAGGGAAATCAATTTTTAAAAACTCCTTGTATTTTTCTCTATAAGTTGGCGAATGTAAAACCGCATAGATGTAATCTAAAATATCGATTGGTGCAAAGGTGTTTTCGTTTATTTCGTCTTGTGTATCATTCTCCTCTTTTACTATGTCTTGTGTATCATTCCTATCCTTTACTACGTCTTGTGTGTCATTCCCCTCTTTTAGAGGGGTGTCCGTAGGACGGGGTGTTTTATTTACTATACCATTATTAACCACCCCGCCTTGCAGGCACCCCTCCACCGGAGGGGAATGTAGAGCCGCCAATTTCTCGTTGGTAAAAGTTAAACCTAATTTTTCTGCTATTTGATTTACAATTTCTAAATTTAAGTTTGGTGTTCGACCTTGCACTGAGCTTGTCGAAGTGTGTGTTTGCCCGATAGTTTGTTGTCCGTTGGTTTCGGGGTATAGGTAAAGGGGAGCTTGATTTGGAATTCCTTTATAACTAAAGTGATAGCGGTTATCAATCATTGAATTAGTTAATTGAATATTAGTCCAATTTTCATCAGTTGCCTGACGTGAATAAACCAACCCAACATTATCTCCCTTTAGGAAGTGCTGCATCACTTTTCTTACAGTACGCCAAACCAATTTATCTTCATAAAATACATATCGATTATCAAAAGGGCGGTATGAAATAGGCTGAATAAATTTAGCTAAATCGTTTTCATTTCTAATATTGTCGTAGCCTTGTAAAATATCCCAACCTGTTTTCCTTATTACATTAAATTCTTTATGTAAATATTCGGCATCTCTTGGTGATGATTGGAAATGCTTATAAAATTCTAATAGTTCTTTTTTATTTTCATTAATTACAAAATCATCGTGTGCAGTTGTTAATCCAACACCGTTAACTAAAAACAATCCATTTAACGAAAATCCAGTATCGTATTCTTTTTGCTTATCAAAATTTTTATTTACAAAAAAATAATTTGGACTAATACTTGGCAGTTCATTAAAATCAATTGAACGGATTGCGTTTTCAGCTAAAAAATCATATTTAAACTCTCTTTTACCATACAAGTCAAAATGAAAAACCTTGCCTAATTCGTTTGCTTTCTTTTTTCCAGTTTTTATAAATAAATTGATTGAAACCCCTTGTTGAATGTCAAAAACATTAATGTCGGTACTTCCGTCTGGTGCAGTTTCCTTTTTCTTGCTATTTCCGTGTAAGTCTATGGTATAAATTTTATCGTAAGTTTTGAGCAAGTGCCAACGCATTCCTCTAAAAGTAGGATTGTCTAAAAAACCGTGAGGATTAATAAATGCTAAAACACCACTTCCATTTTTTTCAATAAAATGCTGTCCGTAACGCAGGAATTTAACGTAATCATCGTTAATCCATTTTGGATTTCGTTCTTTCAGTTTTTCTTTTCCGCCTGGCTCTTTTTTGTAATCTTCCATCAGGTTCATAATCCATTCGCCCTTATTGGCGCTTTCACCGCTGTATGGCGGATTACCAATAACACACATTACGGGTGTATCGCGTTTTATTTGGTTAGCTTCATTGGCTTCGGTGCTTAACCAATTAGCAAATAAAGTTCCTGTGTCCTGGTGGTGTTCTTCTAAACTATTGGTAAGGTAAATACGTAAGCGACCACCCCGTCCTGCGGACACCCCTCCTGCTGAGGGGAATTTGTCGGTGGGTTTGTATCCTGTTTCAGTTAACAATAAATCTAATT
>JBIKOX010000008.1:0-32191 GCA_044357775.1 Bacteroidia bacterium
TTTTAATGTTTTTATTTACATTTGTGTTCGACCAAAAATTGTCCCGATAGCAGAGCATAGATATTTTCTATGCCTGTTTGAAGGAAAATGATTTTCTTTCTCGGTTGGTTTTATTCATAGGAGCTAACTGCTTTTTGGGCATTTGCAAGTAAAAAATAATTGTCTTAGGCAGAGCGACCGCTTTTGCAAATTCCTTATACTTCTATTTGGATTTTTTTTGGTACTGAAATCCGATTGTTTTTTTCTTTTGTTAGTTCACTTCAATACAAATAAAAAGATTACTGCCCAAATGCCAGCAAAGAATAAACCTAAAAACAAGGTGTGTAAGTTTTTTTTGATATCTTTTTTAATTAACAAGCTGTATAAAAACCAACCAAAAAAAACAACAAAGAATACAAGAGGAATATATAATCTAAACATCGTATGATTTTAAAATATCTTTAACAAAACTATCTATTTTAAGTCAATTGCAAATTGATATTTCTATTTTAATATAACGGTTTATGGATTGGCTAAGGTGGCTATTTCGGATCACGTCACTGTCAGCCATGAACAAACTTTGATAGAAGCACAAAGCTTGATTTAACCAATGAAACTCCATTTTGTGTCGGTGCCTCACCTATTAAAAGTACTTTTATTAGACAGGCTTGTAACTATTAAATAGCCGCTTGTAAATCAATTTTAATACCAATAAAGGGTAAAGACGAGTGAGGTTTTTAAAACTCACTCGTAAGAAATTTATCATTTATTCATTAATTGTAAAATATCCTGAAAATGCTTATTTGTAATACCTGCAGCTTGAAAATCTTTAAAGTCACCATTTACCATAGACACCCAACTTAGTTCTGGTGTAAGGTTAATTCCCTTATTTTTAGTATACATTTTTTTTGCAGTTTTATAATCACCAGTAAGAAGATATGCATGTGCAAGATTCCCAATAATAAATAGATTACTAGGGAAAATTTCAGTCCCCTCTTTTAAATAAAACAAAGCTGCCTGAAATTCTTTTTTTAGAATTAAGTCCCAGCCAATTTTATTATATCCACTATTAAGATTTTTAAGCGCTTCTTGATTGTTAGGAAATTTTTCTATTCCAAATTTTAATAAATGCATTGCATTTGGGTAGTCTGATTGATTAATTAAACTAGAGGCCATAGACCAATAATCCGAAGGAACTAAGCGTAATTCCTCTGATAATACACGGTATTCATTTAGATAGTCTTCCAATTCTTTTTCAGTTATCTTAGGTTGTACATTTAAGTCCTTACACAAATTTATGTATGAAAAAATAGACATGTAACCAAAAATCCTATCGTTTTTATCTGGTTCATTGCCATATTGTGGCGTCTCTCCCGGATTACTCGTTTTAGAAAAATAATAACCTTTGGCTCTGTAACCTACTGGTAATGTTTGAAGTAATTCTGTCAAATCTGTTTTATTATAAATGTCTAACGCTTCATTTTTTCTATTCAGATTCTTTAGAGCTCTGGCATAACTTAGATTAAGTACAGTATTATAATATTTTGCGATGAATGGTTTTTCTCCAGCGAAACCTGAATAAATTTCACTATTTATTAATTTGACTGGGTTTAATGAAAAACTAATATCCGCATTATCAATATTGCAAAATTTAGCTTTTCCACCATAAAATTCTATTTCTTTATCGGATAATGGTATTAATATTTTAACCTCATCCTTTAACAATAGTTCACATAAATCTCTAATTTTTTTAAAATCATTTGTGTTTAATGTTTGCAATAAGTTATCACTTTTTCCAGCTATATTTTTTGAAAAAATTAGTGTTTCAATATTAGATAAATTAATATTATCCCAATAATATTCTTTTAAAGCACGATCATGAAAAAAAAACTCTAAATAATAACTTATACGAACCAATGTTTTATTCACAATACCAATTCTGTAATCTTTAGCATATAAATTATATTGAATACATTTCTCTTGGGTTAATTTATTTCTCTCACCATCCCTTAGTTCAATAAAATCTTGCAAATCTTTTTTTGTCACGTTTATGGTCAATGTTTCTGAATATGTTTTCCAACTGTGTTTTCCAGAATTCGATTGAGGACAATCTTTATCCGCATCTGTTCCAAATAAATAATTACCACCATTTTTTCTGGATTTGTAAATTATTGCATAATCATGTAAGTCCTTATCTTTAATCAAATCTGCGTCTTTAACTGTGTAATAATGTCCTTTAGTTTGCTCACAAAGTGAACACGATTCCCAGGCATGATTTAGTTTGAATGTTTGCTGTGCATTTGCTGTAGCAAAAAGCATCATCGTTGAAAATAGAAAATAATATTTCATTTTAATTTATTTTAAAAGATTCCTACTCATTTGGCTTTTCGTGGTCGCCCTGTAAAAAGAAAATAGTTTACAGTTCTATTGCTGTTGGTATTAAAAGTATTTTCAAAATCACACTAAATTGCTTTAAACAATGTGTCTTATCATTTTGATTAAATTATTTTTTAAAGTTAATCACAAATATAAAAATAAAATTGAAAGGTATTATATATCATACCTTAAATATTTAAGGAAAATCCAACATTGTGTCAAATATCGCCTAATGGAGGATAAAGACTACTTAAAATTAATTGGAGAAAATATATCTAGTATAAGAAAAAGCAAAAACTTATCTACCAATGAATTTGCAAGTCGTTGCGAAATGGAAAAATCTAATTTAATACCAATCGAAAAAGGCAGAATTAACGTAACAATTAACACATTAATTAAAATTGCAAATGCTTTAAACGTTCCTTTAGACGACCTACTAAAATTTTAAATATTTTTAAAAAGTTATTCAATTGCGGATATAGTCATTCTAACATCAAGTAATGGTCGGTCGTCTTTATTTTTGCCCACAGCTGCTATTTTGTCTATTACTTCCAAGCCTTCTATTACTTCGCCAAAAATTGTATATTGGCTGTCAAGGTGAGGCGTTCCACCAATTGTTTTATAAATGGTTTGATGCTCTAAAGGAAACGTGTAGTGCGGCATTTTTAAATAGGCTTCATCTACCAATTTATTCACTACCTTAAAATACAGCATTAAACTATCATTGTTTTGCTCCGTTTTAAATGCTGCAATTTTTTGTTTTAAAATTTTGTTTTCAGGTTTATTTAAAATCTCCTCTTTTATGTTTGCTATAAGTGGTTTATTAATACGTTTTTCGTAGGATATTAAATCTTCATCCGTTCTTTTTTTTCCTTGTACAATATAAAACTGGCAAGCCGATGATGCTTTTTCTGGATTGACATCATCGCCATTACGGGCCGCACATAACATGCCTTTTTTATGGCATAACGCAGGGATAATTTCTGCTGGTATGGTGTATTGCAAATCGCCATCACCTAAAAGTTTTATTGGTTCAGCATGCTTGCTGTCGGGATCTCCGCCCTGTATCATAAAATCCTGAATAACGCGGTGAAACAATAAGCTGTCGTAAAAATGTTCTCTCACTAATTTTAAAAAATTATCACGATGTTTTGGTGTTTCGTTAAATAGCTTAAGCTTGATGTTGCCAAACGACGTAGAAATAAGAATCGTTTCATTAGAAAAAGTTTGAGATTTTACCTGTTTACTAAATATAACAAGGGCTATACTCAATATTATTATTTTTAGACGCATACTTTTAATTTTTTTATTTATATTTGAATACAAATATTAATCCAATATAATTAATATAAAAATGAAACTAAAATTATTTATAGCAACATTAACCTTTGGGGTAATTACCTTTTTTGTTAGTAGTTCTTGCCAAAAGAAAACAGATTGTAAGTTAATAATAACTACTAATAACAGTTTTGGGAATGTTGTAAGTGGCGCTACCGTTAAACTATATGCAAATGTTAAAACGTCTTCGGGAGCAACCGTTGCAGCTGATTTAAAAGCGGAAGGTGTTTCGGATGGTGTTGGTACAACAACTTTTACTTTTAAACTACCAGCTATTTTGGATGTTAGGGCATCGGCTGATACCATGGTGGGCATTGGCATTGTAAAATTAGAAGAAGGAAAAACAGTAGAAAAAACAATTCTAGTTAAATAACAAAACGTCCTATTAATTCTAAATCCTCTGCAATTGCGGGGGATTTTTTATTTTACAAGGCTTTGGTAAAATGCTATTAATTTGGCCGCATTAACTTTATAATCAAAATGTTTTTCGGCTAAATTACGGGCAGCTTTTTGCAAGTTTAATTTTAAAGTTGAATTACTAATTAGTGATAAAATTGCACTTGCAAATTCCTCGCTAGTATCTGCAATTAATAAATGCTTGTTTTTTTCGTAATCAATACCCTCTGCTCCAATACTGGTTGTAATGATAGCTTTACCATAAGCTAAGCCTTCTACTAATTTTATGCGCAAGCCACTGCCCGACCATAATGGAACCAACATAATATCGTAGGTATTATAAAATGCCACAGCATCTATCACGTCATCTATAATAATGATATGTTTAGAATTTAATTTTTTAATTCGTTCTGGCATCCCTTTTCCAGCTAAAATTAAGGTTGCTTCTGGCTGTTGCTTTACAATAGTATTCCAAACATGCGTTACTAACCAATCAACCGCTTCTATATTTGGCATCCAATCCATTGATGCAAAATGAAACAATGTATTAGGATTTTTTGATTGTAAAACCTGTTTGTATTCTTCTAAATTTACTCCGGTTAGGCAAGTATTAATTGGTGTTTTAGGGCAAATGCTGGAAATGTTTTTTTTATCTTCATCAGTAATGGTAACAATAGCATCTACTTTATTACATGTATTTATTTCAAAACCTTTTAACCTATTATTTTGAATGGTTAAGTACATTTTTTTTAAAAAGTTTTTTTCGCTCAATAAATGTCTTTCCCATATTTGATGTTCCACATTATGACTTCTTAAAACAATTTTAGCATTAGAGTACTTTTTAATGATGGGAATGTATGTTGCCATAAAAACACCCTCTAATTGCACAATGTCAAACGAATTGGTTTGTAATTTTTTAATTAATACCTCTTCATATTCTTTAAAAAAGAAACGACTCACAAAATAAGATTGCGAAGAAAATAAATTTAAGAATGCTCCAAGTGCACTTGTATCAGCATTTTTATAAACAGATTGATAATTGGTTTTTTGCTTTAACGCCGCCGAAATATTTTGATCAGGTTTAAAATGTTTTTTTGTGTTTATTGACAACACATGCACTTCCATTCCATTATCAGCTAAACCTTGTGCTAAAGTACTTATAGCAATAGAACTGCCATCATTAGCTGGAAATGGTGCTTTATTACATAATTGCAAAATGCGCATGACTAGTATTAATTGGTTTTGCGTTTAAATAATTTTTTAAGTGGTTCTGTATATGAATACATATCAAATAATGCAGAATCTCGAGCAGCTTTAAACGTTAAAAAAATACCTAATGGTAAAAATAGTATTAACGGAAACCAAGCGCCAAAAACAACCGAATAAACACCTTCCATAACTAAATCTTCGTAAATAATACTAACAATATAATACAGTAAAAAAAACAGAACTGCAACTACAACTGGTAATCCCATACCACCTTTTCTGATAATTGCACCTAAGGGAGCGCCCACAAAAAATAATACTATACATGCAAAGGAGATATTAATTTTTTTATGCCAACCCAATAAATATTCCATTTTACTAAGTTCTTTTCCGTAAACCTCATCATTAATTGAATCAATAAAGGTGCTTGAACTTCTCACTAAATTTTGAGTGTGCTCTACACTTCTTTTAAATTCATCTTTGGTAAGTGTTGCATAAAAATTTTTAATGGATTGAGGCACTTTTGCTATAGCAGTAGTGTGCATTGTGCGCGCTAAAAAGTAGTTTTTAAATTGGTCGTTTAGTTTTACATATTTTTTACCTATATCAATATTAAACGTATCAATTTCTTTTTCTATTTGCCAAACATTCATCATTTCATGATGCCCTTTAAATAGTTCTTCTTTGGTATTTTTCATTTTAAAGCTACTCATATCCACATTAATATTGAGCTCTTTATAAAGTAATTGCATAAGTGGGCGTGTTCTTTTATGTTGCTCTTGTTGCATAATATCTTCATAACGCGAGCCATTATTTAATTGTATTTGTAAATAATTTGTATCAACAGAGGTTTTCATTTTACCACTATCTGCATACAATTGAATATTATTTCCTAGTCCATCAGAATGATCGTAAATATTCAAATTATAAAGCGTTTGACCATCTCTGCTTTTATTACCAACCTTTATGGTATAGCCTTCTAATTGACTATAATAAACACCTTCTTTAATACTTAAGGTTGGCTTTGCTTGCCTTATATCCCAGAGCATACGCGCCGATTTTAGAGTGATTGCAGGTAAGGCAAAATTATTAAACACAAAAGTAAAAGCTGCCAAAAATAAAATAAACAAAAAAATTGGACGGATGATTTTAAATAACGATAATCCTGATGATTTCATCGCTGCTAATTCATAATTTTCGGCTAAGTTACCAAATGTCATAATGGAAGATAATAGCACTGCCAGCGGCATTGCAATTGGAATAAAAGTTAAAAATGAATAGGCAAAAAACTGAACTAAAATCCAAGCACCCATGCCTTTGCCTATTATATCATCCATGTACGTAAATACATGAATTAAAAAAAAGACAAATACTCCAATAAAAAGGGTAAGAAAAAAAGGAGGTAAATACGCTTTTAAAAGGTAGCTATGTAAGACTTTTGGTTTCAATTTGAATGGCTAATTTAATTATTTTTTTAAGGAGATGTGTGCATTTTGTATAAACTTTGCTATTTTTGTGACTTATGATAAATGGTAAAAAAATAGTAGTAGTGTTGCCGGCATATAATGCGGCCTTGACCTTAAAACGCACGTATGACGAAATTCCGTTTGATATTGTAGACGATGTTGTTTTAGTGGATGATCACAGCAAAGATAATACTGCAGAGGTTGGCAAAGAATTAGGCATAAAGCATGTTATTCGTCATGAACAAAATAAAGGTTATGGCGGAAATCAAAAAACATGTTATGATAAAGCACTTTCATTAGGTGCAGATATTGTAATTATGCTGCATCCAGATTATCAATACACTCCAAAACTAATTCATAGTATGAGTTATATGATAGCCAATGATTTATTTCCATCAGTATTTGGTTCTCGTATTTTAGGCAAAGGTGCCTTAAAAGGTGGAATGCCTTTATATAAATACTTTTTTAATCGCTGCTTAACGTTAACACAAAATATTTTAATTAATCAAAAATTAAGCGAGTACCATACTGGATATAGAGCCTTTAACAGAGATATTTTAGAAACGATTAGCTATCACGAAAATTCGGACGATTTTGTTTTTGACAATCAAATGATTTCACAAATATTTTATGCTGGTTTTCAAATTGGAGAAGTTACTTGTCCTACAAAATATTTTCCGGAAGCAAGTTCTATTAATTTTAGACGCAGTGCAACCTATGGTATGGGTGTATTAGGAGTTTCGTTTTCACACTTTTTTAATAAATTAGGATTGGCTAACAGCAAGCTTTATAAAAGAAGAAAGTAATTTAAGTAAAGCAATTATTTAATCAATCCTAGTTCAACTAATAACTCTTCAACCTCCATATTTTTGGCAAGTAATTTTGCTTGAATACCTGTTTTTAAAGCGCCTTCAATATGTTGGGGAGAATCGTCAATAAATAAAGTTTCCTGCGCATTAAGGTTGTTGCTATTAAGTACGTCCATAAAAATATCTGTATTAGGTTTACGCTTTCCCATTCTGCAAGAATAGTAAACAGTTTCAAAAAAAGATTCCAAATTTTTAAAGCCGTGCTGCGTAAATAAAGTTGATTCAAATTCTGTAATATGTGTTTCGTTGGTATTACTTAGCAAAAATAACCGGTAATGAGGTTTTAATTTTTGTAATAAATCTAACCGACGTTTTGGAAAATCTAAGAGCATTGCATTCCACGCCAACAGTAAATTTTCTTTTGTAATATTTGCATCTAAAGCAATTTGTAACTCATTAAAAAATATAGATTCAGAAATGTGCCCTTTATCAAAGTCATCAAAAATTGATGTTTGTTGTAATTGGGTATAAATACTTTCAAATGGCTTGTTAGATAATTTATTAAATTCATTAATCGTTTTATTAATGTCAAGGTTAATAATCACACCTCCCAAATCGAATATTATATTTTTTATTTGACTCATATATTTTGAAAATAGGATACAAATATATACTTTTGCAGCCTTAAAGTTCTGAACTTAATTTCAGATAGCTCCTATAGCTCATTCGGTTAGAGCAACTGACTCATAATCAGTAGGTGCCTGGTTCGATTCCAGGTGGGAGCACGCAACCCTCAGTATGTTTACTGAGGGTTTTTTTATTTATAGAATTTAGCTTCAAATTACTAATAATCATACCTAATTATTTGATAAGGGATAAGTCGAAAAAAATCACATTCCAAAGTGATTAACAATACCAATTTACTAAAGTTATTTTTCAATTTCAGTAACTACAATATCTATTGAGGAAGTAACTTTTATAAAATGAATTTAAAATTGAAGCTTTTGAATATTACTAAAAAATATAAAACATCCAAAAAATAATTAAGATACCTTAATTGTAAAACGAACTGTCGGTGCACGACTATCAAAAAAAAATCCCCAACTACATTGTAATTGGGGATTAATATAAACTTTTAAATTAAAATTATTCTGCGCTATCAGCCGAAGCTTCTTCACTACCTGCAACATCAGTTGTTTTTTTAGCACGGCTACGACGAGTTGTTTTAGCTTTTTCAACTTTAGCAGTTTTACCATTTGAGTAAATTTCGTTAAAATCAACTAATTCAATTAACGCCATTTCAGCAGCATCACCTTGTCTGTTTCCAGTTTTGATAATACGAGTGTAACCACCATTTCTTTCTGCAACTTTAACAGATACTTCTTTAAATAATAATGTTACAATCTCTTTACTTTTTAAGTACGAGAAAACTGTTCTACGACTGTGTGTAGAATCATCTTTGCTTCTGTTAATAATTGGTTCAACATAAGTTCTTAATGCTTTAGCTTTAGCCAAAGTTGTAAAAATACGCTTGTGCTCAATTAATGAACAAGCCATATTACTCATTAATGCCTTACGATGTGAAGCTGTTCTTCCTAAATTATTTATTTTATCTCCGTGTCTCATTTTCTTTTTATTTTTGAAAGTTCGAAAGTCTAAAGGTTTTGAAAATTTGCGGCCTAAAACCTTCTAAACTTTCTAACCTACGTAACGTTCTAAACTACATTTTAATCTTTATCTAATTTATATTTTACTACGTTCATTCCAAATTGTAAACCTTTTGTTGACACAAGATCTTCAAGCTCAGTTAAAGATTTTTTACCAAAATTACGGAATTTTAAAAGGTCATTTTTATTGAAAGAAACTAGTTCACCTAACGTTTCAACATCTGCCGCTTTTAAGCAATTTAAAGCGCGTACAGATAAATCCATGTCCACCAATTTAGTTTTTAATAATTGACGCATGTGTAAAGATGTTTCATCGAATTCTTCTTCAGATTTTTTCTCTTCAGAATCCAATGTAATTTTCTCATCAGAAAACAACATGAAATGGTGTATTAAAATTTTGGCAGCTTCTTTCAAAGCCTCTTTAGGATGAATCGAACCATCAGATACGATATCTAAAATTAATTTTTCGTAATCCGTTTTTTGTTCAACACGGTAGTTTTCAATCGTGTACTTTACATTTTTAATTGGAGTATAGATAGAATCAATAAAAATTGTACCTTGAGGTGCAGAGTTAGTTTTATTCTCTTCTGCAGGCACATATCCACGACCTTTATCTACAGTTAATTCGATTTTTAGTTTTACATTACTTTCGCAATTAAAAATTACTAAATCAGGGTTTAAAATTTGAAAGCCATTAGCAAATTTACCAATTTCACCAGCAGTAAATTTTTCGTTTCCAGCAAAATGAATAACGATTTTTTCTACATCATGGTTATCTAATTGCTTTTTAAAACGAACTTGTTTTAAATTTAAGATAATTTCAGTAACATCTTCAACAACACCTTTAACGGTTGAAAATTCGTGATCTACTCCTTCAATTCTAACGCTTGTAATAGCGTGTCCTTCTAGAGAAGATAATAATATACGACGTAATGAGTTACCTATAGTGATACCAAAACCTGGTTCTAACGGACGGAATTCAAATTGTCCTTCAGTTTCAGTAGAGTTAATCATAACAACCTTGTCTGGTTTTACGAAATTTAATATTGCCATTTTATTATATTATATAGGTTAAAAAAAATGCTAATTACTATTATTTAGAGTACAACTCGACGATTAGTTGCTCTTTTATGTTTTCTGGAATTTGAGAACGCTCAGGTACTGAAATAAATTTACCTGTGAATGTTGTTTTATCAAAATCTAACCATGAATATTTATTAACTGAGCCTGATAAAGAATGAGTGATCGCTTCTAAAGATTGTGATTTTTCTCTAACACCAACAACATCTCCTGCTTTTAATGTATAAGAAGCGATATCAACAACACCACCATTAACAGTGATATGAGCATGATTAACTAATTGACGAGAGGCACGACGAGATGGTGCAATACCTAAACGGTAAACAACATTATCCAAACGAGATTCAATTAATTGTAATAACACCTCACCAGTAATACCATGCGCTCTAGCAGCTTTATCAAAAGTTTTAGCAAATTGTTTTTCTAAAATACCATAAGTGTATTTTGCTTTTTGTTTCTCCATTAATTGGATAGCATACTCAGATTTTTTACCTTTCTTCTTAGTATTACCATGTTGCCCAGGAGGGTAGTTTTTTTTCTCTAATGCTTTATCCGGACCAAAAATTGGCTCTCTGAATTTTCTTGCAATCTTAGATTTAGGACCTGTATATCTTGCCATTTCTATATATTAATTTCAGTTATTACTATTTTATTTAAAGTATCCTTGCGAAGTTGATTAACAACGACGTTTTTTAGGAGGACGACAACCATTGTGCGGCATAGGCGTGATATCTATTATTTCTG
The DNA here is from genome assembly GCA_044357775.1 of Bacteroidia bacterium. Classification (GTDB taxonomy): domain Bacteria; phylum Bacteroidota; class Bacteroidia; order B-17B0; family Aurantibacillaceae; genus UBA4416. The sequence goes on from JBIKOX010000008.1 coordinate 11,062, forward strand.
TTACTTCAATTCCTGAAGTTGAAATAGTTCTGATAGCAGATTCTCTACCTGCACCTGGTCCTTTAACATATACTTTTACTTTACGTAAACCTAAGTCAGCTGCTACTTTAGAGCAATCTGCTGCTGCTAATTGTGCTGCATAAGGTGTATTTTTCTTAGAACCACGGAATCCCATTTTACCAGCACTAGACCAAGAAATTACTTGTCCTGCAGAGTTAGTTAAAGAGATGATGATGTTATTAAACGTAGCGTTTAAGTGAGCTTCTCCAACTGCCTCTACCTTTACTACTCTTTTTTTCGCGTTAGCTTTAGCTGCTGCTACTGATGATTGTTGTTTAGCCATTTTAATTAAATGCTTATTTTATTTATTACTTAGTAACTTTTTTCTTGTTTGCAACGGTTTTACGTTTTCCTTTACGGATACGAGCGTTGGTTTTAGTACGTTGTCCACGAACTGGTAATCCATTACGGTGACGAATACCACGGTAAGAACCAATATCAGTTAAACGTTTAATATTTAAAGCAACTTCCGAACGAAGTCCACCTTCTACTTTAAAATTGTCATTAACAATTTTACGAATAGCGTTTTGCTCATCATCATTCCACTCATTAACTTTTTTGTTAAAGTCAATTCCAGCTTCAGTTAAAATACGTTGAGCTCTGCTACGTCCAATACCAAAAATGTAGGTTAATCCTATTTCTCCTCTTTTATTTTTTGGTAAATCTATACCTGCAATACGTGCCATTATTTATATACTTGGTTTTAAAAGTTCGCGAAAATACGCAATTATTTCTGTCTTTGTTTAAACTTTGGGTTTTTTTTGTTGATTATATATAACTTTCCCTTACGGCGAACCATTATACAATCTACGCTTCTTTTTTTTATGGATGCTCTAACTTTCATTTCCTTTGTTTTTATTATTATTCTTAATTACTTGTATCTGTATGTTATTCTTCCTTTTGATAAATCATAAGGGCTCATTTCCAACTTTACTTTATCACCAACTAATATTTTAATGTAATGCATTCTCATCTTTCCTGAGATGTGAGCTATTAATGTGTGACCATTTTCTAACTCAACTCTAAACATGGCATTACTTAATGATTCAAGTATAATCCCATCCAACTCAATATTTGCTTGTTTTGCCATATTAAGCTTGTTGCATTGTCATTTGATTATTACCTCTACCCTTAATTCGTCCGTTTTTCATTAATCCATCATAATGACGGTTTAATAAATATGTTTCAATTTGTTGTAAAGTATCTAAAACTACACCTACTAAAATTAACAATGAAGTTCCTCCAAAGAAATCTGCAAAAGCACTATTAATTCCTAACTTAATAGCAATTGAAGGAAGTATTGCAATAAAAGCTAAGAACATTGAACCTGGTAAAGTAATACGAGACATCACTTGATCGATAAAATCTGCTGTACTTTTTCCTGGCTTAACTCCCGGTACAAAACCTCCATTACGTTTCATATCATCAGCTAATTGATTCGGATTAATCATAATAGCAGTATAAAAATAGGTAAATGCGATAATTAATGTCGCAAATATAAAGTTATACCAAAATCCATATCTGTCAGCAAATACACCACCTGTACCACCTGAGAAACCAGATACTGCAGCCGGAATAAACATTATAGCTTGAGCAAAGATAATTGGCATAACACCAGCAGCATTTACTTTAAGTGGTAAATACTGACGAACTCCTCCAATTTGCTTATCACCTACAATTTTTTTAGCATATTGAACTGGCACTCTTCTCGTACCTTGGACTAATAAAATACAGCTGACAATAATGAATAAAAGGAAAACAATTTCTAATAAGAACATGATTAAGCCACCACCAGCACTTTGCAAACGAGAGCCAAACTCAGAAGTGATAGCGAAAGGCAAACGAGAAATAATACCAATCATAATTAATAATGAAATACCATTTCCGATTCCTTTATCAGTAATTCTCTCTCCTAACCACATAATAAACATTGTACCAGCAACTAATATAATAGTAGACTGAATACCAAACCAAGTTGGATCAATTCCAACAACGCCTGGTTTTGTATAAACTTGCGCTGCCAAATATCCTGGAGCTTGAACGGCAGTTACTGCTACTGTTAAAAAACGTGTATATTGATTAATTTTTTTACGTCCGCTTTCTCCTTCTTTTTGCATTTTTTGGAAATAAGGAACAGCCATTCCAAGCAATTGAATAATGATGGAAGCCGTAATGTAAGGCATAATACCTAAACCAAATATAGATGCTCTCGAAAAAGCTCCACCAGCAAAGGCATTAATTAGGGCAATAATACCACCATCATTTTCTGAATTCTCATTTGCTAAAGCTAATACTTCAGTATTAATACCAGGCAAAACAACATAAGAACCCAAACGATAGATAAGAATAAGGCCAAGGGTAGTTAATATCCTTTGCTTTAGCTCTTCTATCTTCCAAATGTTTTGGAAGGTTTCAATAAAACGTTTCATATATTATTTTAAATTTCTGCTAATTATAATTCGGTTGCTACTCCACCTTTAGATTCAATAGCTGCTTTTGCTGTTGCAGTATATGCGTGCACTGTAATAGTTACTTTTGATTTTAACTCACCTCTACCCATAATTTTAATTAAACTATTTTTAGACGCTACTCCATTTGCAATCAAAACATCTCTAGTGATTTCTGTAATATTTTTTGTATCAACAATTTTTTGTATGATATCTAAATTTACTCCAGTGTGATTTATACGGTTAACATTTTTGAAACCAAATTTAGGAACACGACGTTGCAAAGGCATTTGACCACCTTCAAAACCACGTTTCTTTTTATTACCAGAACGAGATTGCGCACCTTTATGTCCTTGAGTAGCTGTGCCGCCACCACCAGAACCTTGTCCGCGACCTCTTCTAAAATTATTTTTTACTGAACCTTCTGCGGGTGTTAATGAATTTAATTTCATCTTAATTTCTTTTTATAATTAAATTTTTTCTATTGTCAATAAATGAGCAACTGCATTAATCATACCTTGAACCTGCGGAGTTGCTTCTTTTGTAATGCAATGGTGTAATTTTCTTAACCCTAATGCTTGCACTGTTGCTTTTTGTCTAGCGTTCCTTTTAATCGGACTTTTAGATAATGTTATTTTAACTTGTGGCATATTTTCTTATTATTATCCGTTAAATACTCTGTCTAATGAAATACCTCTTTGTCTTGAAATAGCTAAAGGGTCACGCATTTTTGCTAAGGCATCAATTGTTGCTTTTACCACGTTATGTGGATTTGATGAACCTTTTGATTTAGCTAAAACGTCAGTAATACCAACGCTTTCTAACACTGCACGCATCGCACCACCGGCAATTACACCTGTACCATGAGCTGCTGGCTTTAAAAACACACGAGAACCACCAAATTTACCGTTTTCTGAATGAGGCACTGTGCCTCTTGTTACAGAAACTTTCACTAAATTTTTCTTTGCATCGTCAATACCTTTGGTAATAGCATCTGTAACTTCATTTGCTTTTCCTAATCCGTATCCTACAACACTTTTTTCATCACCAACAACAACGATAGCAGCGAAACTAAAGTGACGACCACCCTTTGTAACTTTGGTTACACGTTGAATAGCAACTAACTTATCTTTTAGTTCGATGTCGGTTGACTTAACTTTTTTTACAACTTCTTTTGACATGTTATGTATGTTCTTTTTATACTAATTAAAATTTTAAACCTGCTTCGCGAGCTCCTTCAGCCAACGATTTAATTCTACCATGATACAAGTAACCATTTCTATCAAAAACAATAGAACTGATTCCTGCTGTTACAGCTTTTTCTGCAATTAATTTTCCAACTAATTTAGCTTGATCAACTTTATTAATTTTCGAATCTTTGATAGTTTTATCATTTGAACCTACTGCTAAAATAGTTGTTCCAGTCAAGTCGTTAATTAATTGAGCAGATATACCAGTATTGCTTCTAAACACACTTAATCTTGGTGTTGTAGCTGTTCCGCTAATGGTTTTACGGATTTTAAACTTAATGCGTTCTCTTCTTTCTTTTTTATTGAGTGCCATCTTTCCAGTTTTTTGAAGATGATTAATACTAATTGAATTATGTTATTTTTTACTTGCAGATTTACCAGCTTTACGACGTAAAATTTCGCCAGTAAATTTGATACCTTTTCCTTTATACGGCTCAGGTTTACGCAAGCTACGAATCTTTGCTGCAACCATTCCTATTAATTGCTTATCTGAACTTTCTAATACTACTTTTGGATTTTGTCCTTTTTCAGATGAAGTTGTTATTTTAATTTCATTTGGTAATTCAAACACAACATTGTGAGAGTAACCCAATGACAATTCCAATAGTTGCCCCTTGTTAGAAGCACGGTAACCTACACCTACTAACTCTTGCTGTGTTTTATAACCCTCAGAAACACCTTTAACCATATTTGCAATTAAAGAGCGGTATAAACCGTGCAATGCTCTATGGCGCTTTTGATCTGTTGGACGTGATACGTTGATTACACCGTCTTCTAATTTTACGATGATATCAGCATCAATAGTTTCTGATAATGAACCTAATTTACCTTTAACTGAAACTTTTGTTCCAGCGATGTTTACTTCTACACCTGCAGGCACTGTGATTGGTAATTTTCCTATACGTGACATGTTTTTTCCTCCCTCTAAATTATGAAATGTAACATAAAACTTCGCCACCAATATTTAATTTACGAGCTTCTTTATCTGTCATTACACCTTTTGATGTAGAGATAATAGCAACGCCTAAACCGTTTAATACTTTTGGCATAGTATCAACACCAGCATACTTACGTAAACCTGGTTTAGAAACTCTGTCTAAAGTACGGATTGCCGATAATTTGTTGGTTGAATTGTATTTCAAGGCTATTTTGATAGTACCTTGTTTTTTTTCATTTTCCTCAAACTTATAGTTTAAGATGTAACCTTTTTCGAAAAGAATTTTTGTAATTTCTTTTTTTAGGTTAGATGCCGGAATCTCAACGATTCTATGATTGGCACTAATTGCATTTCTAACACGTGTTAGGTAATCTGATACTGTATCTGTCATTTTATTTGTTTTTATATGTTATCCCGTCCATCGGGATAATTATACATTAATACTTTCTTTTTAGAAGCTTGATTTGGTAACACCTGGAATTAATCCAAATAGAACCATTTCACGAAACGTAACACGGCTAATACCGAAATCTCTCATATAACCACGAGGACGTCCAGTTAATTTGCAACGATTACGCATTCTCACTTTACATGAATTTTTTGGTAATTTTTGCAACCCGATTGAGTCACCTGCTTTTTTTAATTCTGCTCTTTTTGCCGCGTGTAAATCTACTAATCTTTTTCTTTTAGTATCGCGAGCGATCATGTTAATTTTTGCCATTTTTGTTTTTTTTCAGGGCTGTAAATGTACTATTTCTTTTTGAAAGGAATACCAAATTCTGTTAATAATGCAAAAGCTTCTTTATCAGTTGGTGCGGATGTTACAAAAGTAATGTCCATTCCAGATATTCTACTCACTTTATCGATGTCTATTTCTGGGAAAATGATTTGCTCAGTCACACCTAAAGTGTAATTTCCTCGTCCATCAAAACCCTTATCGTTTACTCCTTTAAAATCACGAATACGTGGCAAAGAGGAAGCAATTAAGCGATCTAAAAACTCGTACATTTTATCACCACGTAATGTTACACGAACACCAATAGCTACACCTTTACGTAATTTAAAGTTAGAAATATCTTTTGTTGAGTATGTTGGCACTGCTTTTTGACCAGTAATTGTAGTCATTTCTTTTACAGCAGATTCAATCATTTTTTTATCAGAAACTGCATCACCAATACCTTGGTTTATACAAATTTTTTCTAATTTAGGCACTTGCATCACTGAAGTGTATTGAAATTGCTTTTTTAAATTATCCACAATCTCTGCTTTATATCTGTCCTTTAATCTAGGGGAATAAGTTGCTGTCATTATTTAATTACTGCTTTAGTTTTTTTAGAAATACGCTCAATTTTGTTAGTAGTTGCATTCACAACGCGACCAATTCTAACTGTTTTACCACCTTCCACAAACATTAAGTTTGAGATATGAATTGTACCTTCTTGTTTAACAATGCCTCCGTTAGCGTTTTTTGCGCTAGGTTTAGTATGCTTACTAATCATATTTACACCTTCCACTACTACTCTTTCGTTTTTGGTACTAATAGAGATGATTTTACCTTCTTGGCCTCTGGATTCGCCAGATATTACTTTTACAGTATCGCCTTTTTTTAATTTTAATTTTGACATTTCTTTCGCTATTATATATTAAAGCACTTCTGGTGCTAATGAAATGATTTTCATAAATGATTTATCGCGTAACTCACGAGCAACTGGCCCAAAAATACGAGTTCCACGGATTTCATCTCCTTGATTAAGGATTACACATGCGTTATCATCAAAGCGTATGTAAGACCCATCGGTACGACGAATTTCTTTTTTTACTCTAACAACAACAGCCTTATGAACTGTTCCTTTTTTTACATTACCTGATGGCAAAGCACTTTTTATTGTAACTACTATTTTATCTCCAACAGAGGCGTAGCGTTTTTTTGTACCACCTAACACGCGAATAACTAGCACTTCCTTAGCTCCGCTGTTATCTGCTACTGCTAATCTTGACTCATTTTGTACCATTTCTTTTTTACTTTTATAAGTATTATTTCACTTTTTCTAAAACCTCAACTAAACGCCAGTTTTTTGTTTTGCTTAACGGACGAGTTTCGCTAATTTTAACTGTATCTCCAATACTACACTCATTTTTTTCATCATGAGCAACAAAAGTAGATGTTTTATTAACGAACTTACCGTATTTTGGATGTTTTACTTTGCGCATCACAGAAACAACAATGGATTTTTCCATTTTGTTACTTTTAACGATACCAACTTTTTCTTTTCTTAAATTTCTCTCTTCCATTGTTATTATTATTTAGAAGCTTTATTTCTTTTTGTTAATTCAGTACTCACTCGAGCAACTGATTTGCGGCTATCGCGTATTTTAATTGGGTTTTCAAGTGGCGAAATTGAATGATTTAATTTTAATTTATTTAAAACATCTTTTTCTTCTTTCAACTTTCCTTGCAATTCTGCTGTTGACAAAGCAACTATATCTGTATTTTTCATTTTCTTAATCCTAAAAATAATATTAAACTGCTACGTCTGCTACATAATCTCTACGTAACACAAACTTAGTAACTATCGGCAATTTCTGAGCTGCTAAACGTAAAGCTTCTTTTGCTACATCTAAAGGAACACCCTCTGCTTCAAATAACATACGACCTTTTTTTACTGGAGCAACCCAATATTCAGGAGCACCTTTACCTTTACCCATACGAACCTCTGCTGGCTTTTTAGTAATAGGCTTGTCAGGGAAAATTCGAATCCAAACTTGACCTTCACGTTTCATAAAACGTGTAATTGCAATACGCGCTGCTTCTATCTGACGAGAAGTTACCCAACTTTCATCTAATGCTTTTATCCCAAATGAACCAAAGGCTAATTGATCACCACGCTTAGCGTTGCCTTTCATTTTCATTTTATGCATTTTTCTATATTTCGTTCTTTTTGGCTGTATCATGATTTATTCTATCTTTTACTAATACGTAATTCTAATGCTATTAATATTATTTGTCGTTTCTTCTTTTATCATCTCTTTTAGGACCACGACCTGCAAATTTTGGAGCTGGAGCTGGAGCTCCTTTCTTTTCTTTATCTAAACCAAAATTAGGAGATAAATCACGTTTTCCATAAATTTCACCTTTGCAAATCCAAACTTTAACACCAATTCGTCCAAAAGTAGTATGCGCTTCTCCAACAGCATAATCAATATCTGCACGCAATGTTTGTAATGGAGTACGTCCTTCCTTATATCCTTCAGATCTTGCCATTTCAGCACCACCTAAACGACCTGAAACTAATATTTTAATTCCTTCAGCACCCATACGCATTGTTGAAGCAATGGACATTTTTGCTGCTCTACGGAAAGAAATACGACCTTCTATTTGACGAGCAATACTATCTGCAACTAAACGTGCATCTAATTCTGGACGCTTAATTTCAAATATATTAATTTGAATTTCTTTCTTAGTTACTTTTTTTAATTCTTCTTTTAACTTATCAACCTCTTTACCACCTTTTCCGATAATAATACCCGGACGTGCAGTATTGATAGTAACCGTAATTAATTTTAATGTTCTTTCGATAACGATTTTAGAAATACTTCCTTTTGGTAAACGAACTTTTAGGTAGTTACGAATTTGAAAATCTTCTACTAATTTATCAGCATAGTCTCTTCCGCCATACCAGTTAGAATCCCAACCTTTAACAATACCTAAACGTAAACCTATTGGATTTGCTTTTTGTCCCATTTCCTTATATTATTTTTTATCTTCTGATTTAGTAATTGCAGCTGCCTTTCTTTCAGCTTTTTTAGTACTAACAACTGCAGTACCTACTTCTAATGTTACGTGGTTTGAACGTTTTCTGATTCTGTATCCACGACCTTGTGGTGCAGTACGTAAACGTTTTGCCATTAATGCGCTATCCACCATTAATGAAGTAACAAATAATGTGTTTTCTTCTGGACGACTTCCTGTTTTAGCTTCATAATTAGCTATAGCAGATTTTAATAATTTTTCCAATCGACCTGATGCTTCACGTGTATTAAATTTTAATACATTTAATGCTTTATATGCTTCCATACCTCTAACTAAATCCGCAACCTGGCGCATTTTACGAGGTGAAGTTGGACAGCTATTTAATTTAGCGAAATAAGTACTCTTATTTGCTTCTTTGCGTGCCTCTGCTACTAATCTTTTTCTTTTACCCATGACTAAATATCTTTATCGACTAATTATTTCTTGTTGTTTCCTGAATGACCTTTGAATTGACGAGTTGCAGAAAATTCACCTAATTTATGACCTACCATATTTTCTGTACAATAAACAGGGATGAATTTTTGCCCGTTATGAACAGCAAATGTATGCCCTACCATCTCAGGGTAAATAACAGAACGACGAGCCCAAGTTTTTAGTACTGTTTTTTTGTTACTCTCATTCATTTGAGTAACTTTTTTCTCTAAGTTATGGTCAATAAAAGGACCTTTTTTTAATGATCTTGCCATTGTTTATTTTTTAGTTTTGAAATCCGTCTTGCAACGAACCATTAAACGTTAATTATTATTTACTTCTTTTTTTAATGATATGTTGATTAGAAGATTTTGCCTTGTAACGAGTTTTATATCCTTTAGATGGAATACCGTTACGAGAACGAGATTGTCCACCTGAAGCGCGACCTTCACCTCCACCCATTGGATGATCAACTGGATTCATTGCCACTGGACGTGTACGAGAACGACGACCTAACCAACGAGAACGACCTGCTTTACCAGAAATCTCTAAACTATGATCAGGATTAGATGTAGCTCCAATAGTTGCTTTACAAGTAGTTAAAATCATACGAACCTCACTTGAAGGCATACGTAGTATTGCATATTTTCCATCACGAGCAGTTAACTGAGCGTATGTTCCAGCACTACGTGCCATTGCTCCACCCTGCCCTGGACGCAATTCAATATTATGTACAACAGTTCCTAATGGAATATCAGATAAAAACATACAATTTCCAACTTCTGGAGTTGCTGTTGAACCTGACATTACTTTTTTACCAACTTCTAAACCAGCTGGTGCAATGATGTAACGTTTTTCACCATCTTTATAGTTAATTAAAGCAATACGCGAAGTACGGTTTGGGTCATATTCAATTGACGCAACAGTTCCTTCGATACCATCTTTATTACGCTTGAAATCTATTATACGATATTGCTTTTTATGACCACCACCAATGTTACGGATTGTCATTTTACCAGTATTATCACGACCACCACTATTTTTAACCGAAGTTAATAAGCTTTTTTCTGGGGTACTTGTTGTGATGTCTGAATTATCAGTTGCTATTTTAAAACGTTGACTTGGAGTTAACGGTCTGAATTTTTTTAATGCCATTTCTTGTACTTTTTATCAAATTAAATATTAGCGTAAAAATCAATTGCTTCGCCAGTCTTTAAAGTGACAAAAGCTCTTTTTGAACGGTTTACGCGGCCAACTGCAATACCACGAGTGGTGTTACGAGTTTTAACTTTACCTACGTATTGTTGAGTGTTAACAGATTCAACTTTTACACCGTACATTTTTTCAACTGCTTGTCTAATTTGTACTTTGTTGGCGCTTCTATCAACCACAAAACCATAGCGATTCAACTTCTCTGCCAAAGAAGTCATCTTTTCGGTGATGATTGGTTTAATTAATATTTCCATTTTATTTATTTAATAATGATTCTAAAACTTTTACTGAACTTTCTAATAAAATTAACGATTCCGCGTTAACGATATCGTAAGTGTTTAAATCAGAAGCCTTTACAACTTTTGCACCCGTTAAATTTCGGGACGACAAATATACATTATTATTTGACTCACCCAACACTAATAATGTTTTTTTATCCGATAAATTTAAATTTTTAATCAAATCAACATAATTACTAGTTTTCGGAGCTTCAAATGTAAAATCTTCTAATACAGTTATTGCGTTATCCTTTGCTTTGTATGTTAAAGCTGATAAACGAGCTACAACTTTAGTTTTCTTATTAAGTTTAAAAGAATAATCACGAGGACGAGGACCAAATGCACGACCACCACCAATAAACAAAGGAGATTTCATAGAACCCGCACGAGCTCCACCAGTTCCTTTTTGTTTTTTTAGTTTTTTAGTCGTTCTTGAAATCTCAGCACGCTCTTTTGATTTATGTGTTCCCTGACGTTGTGCAGCTAAATAGTGCTTAACATCTAAGTATATACTATGATCACTTGGTTCAACACCAAAAATCACGTCCGCTAATTCTACCTTTTTAGCAGTCTTTTTTCCGCTTATGTTTAATACTTCTACTTGCATGATTACTTCTGAATTATAACGTAAGACCCCTTGGCACCAGGAATAGAACCTTTCACTAAGATTACATTCTTTTCTGCCATTATTTTTACAACTACTAGGTTTTGGATTTTCTTTCTGTCTCCACCCATTCTTCCAGCCATACGCATACCTTTAAATACACGAGAAGGATCTGAAGACGCTCCTAATGATCCGGGCGCTCTAGAACGATCATGTTGACCGTGAGTAGAACCACCAACTCCACCAAAACCGTGACGTTTAACTACACCTTGAAAACCTTTACCTTTAGATGTACCAACGATATCTACAAAGTCTCCTTCAGAAAACATTTCAAGAGTTACGGTATCACCTAAATTTTTTGTTTCCTCAAAAGAACGGAACTCAACAATTTTACGTTTTGGGGTAGTTTTTGCTAATTCAAAATGACCTTTCATAGCAGACGATGTGTGTTTTTCTTTCTTCTCATCGTAAGCTAATTGTAAAGCTGTGTAACCGTCTTTTTCATTGGTTTTTACTTGCGTAACAACGCAAGGACCTGCTTCTATAACTGTGCATGGCACATACTTGCCATTGGCATCGAAGAAACTAGTCATTCCTATTTTTTTACCAATTAATCCAGACATTTTTTACTTTTTGTTATGTGTTATTTAATTATTTATTTCACTAGTTTATTATCCTGCACTCTTCACCTGTAGACACTTTTGCTTTTGCTTTACAAGCTACAATAGCATCTTCTCTGTTTCGCTCTTTGTACGTAACTGAGTCGGATTGGCTGCAGTCGCACTGATATGACTTTTTACAAGAACTTAATATCAAAACCAATGCTATTACTGTAAGAAGAATATTATTTTTCATATTAACAGAGGGTTAAACTTTAATCTCTACTTCCACTCCTGATGGTAATTCTAATTTCATTAAAGCGTCTACTGTTTTCGAAGAAGAACTATAGATGTCTAACAATCGCTTGTATGAACAAACTTGGAATTGCTCACGTGCTTTCTTATTAACGTGCGGAGAACGTAATACAGTGAAGATTCTTTTGTTTGTAGGTAATGGAATTGGACCATTAACTACAGCTCCTGTCATTTTCACTGTTTTAACGATTTTTTCAGCAGATTTATCTACTAAATTGTAATCGTACGATTTTAATTTGATTCTAATTCTTTGGCTCATGTGATATTTATAATACGATTATACTTTTTCTTTATTACCTTTTACTTTTGCTATAACATCAGCTGCAACGTTAGAAGGAGCATCAGCATAATGCGAAAATTCCATTGTTGAAGTTGCACGGCCTGAAGTTAAAGTACGCAACTGAGTTACGTATCCAAACATTTCTGACAAAGGAACTTTAGCTTTGATAACTTGAGAATTATTTTTAGAATCCATACCTTCAATCATACCACGACGTCTATTTAAATCTCCAACAACATCACCCATGTTTTGCTCCGGAGTTAAAACTTCAATTTTCATGATAGGCTCCATCAATACAGGTTTACAGCTAGTTAAGGCTTCTCTGTATGCTGACCTAGCACAAATTTCAAATGATAACGAATCTGAATCGACCGCATGAAAAGAACCATCAATTAAACGAACTTTTAAATTATCTAATGGATAACCAGCAAGAATACCATTTAACATAGCAGCTTTGAAACCTTTTTCAACAGATGGTATAAACTCACGAGGAATAGACCCACCAGAAATTTCATTAACAAATTGTAAATCACCTTTAGTTCTATCAAAATCTGAGTCTACAGGACCTAATACAACTTTAATATCAGCAAATTTACCACGTCCACCAGTTTGCTTTTTGTAAACTTCACGGTGCTCATGTGAAGCAGAAATTGCTTCTTTGTAAGATACTTGAGGTGCACCTTGATTTACTTCAACCTTAAACTCACGTTTTAAACGGTCAACAATAATTTCCAAGTGTAACTCTCCCATTCCTGAGATAATAGTTTGTCCAGAATCTTCATCTGTGTGAACACGGAATGTAGGATCTTCTTCAGCTAACTTATGTAATCCAACCCCTAAACGATCTAAATCACCTTGAGTTTTAGGCTCAATAGCAATACCAATTACAGGCTCAGGGAAATTCATAGCTTCTAATACAATAGGATGTTTTTCATCGCATAAAGTATCACCAGTTTTAATATCTTTAAATCCTACAGCTGCTCCAATATCACCTGCTTCTAAAAATTCAACAGGGTTTTGCTTGTTAGCATGCATTTGGAAAATACGAGAGATACGTTCTTTATTTCCTGAACGTGTATTTAATACATAAGATCCTGCATCTAAACGACCAGAATAAGCACGGAAGAAACACAAACGACCAACAAATGGATCAGTTGCAATTTTAAATGCTAATGCTGTAAAAGGTTCTTTAACATCAGGCTTACGAGAAACTTCTTCGCCAGTATCAGGATGAGTACCTTTTGTTTCAGGCTTATCTAAAGGAGATGGCATTAATTCCATAACCAAATCTAACATCGTTTGTACACCTTTGTTTTTGAAAGATGAACCACAAACCATTGGAACTATTTTATTAGCAACACACGCTTTACGCAATGCGTCTAAAACTTCTCTTTCTGTAATAGTATCTGGAGCATCAAAAAATTTCTCCATAATTTTATCATCAAATTCAGATACCGCCTCTAACATTTTCTCTCTCCACTCAGTAGCTTCTTCTAATAAATCTTCAGGAATAGGAATTTCCTTAAAAGTCATTCCTTTATCATGCTCATTCCAAACAATACCACGGAAGTTAATTAAATCAACAACCCCAATAAAGTTTTCTTCAGATCCTATTGGAATTTGAAGAGGAACAGCATTACCACCTAAAATTTCACGAGTTTGAGCAACAACTTTTAAAAAGTCAGCTCCTTGACGATCCATTTTATTAACAAATCCTAAGCGAGTTACATTATAATTATCAGCTAAACGCCAATTGGTTTCAGATTGAGGCTCAACACCATCAACTGCTGAAAATAAAAACACTAAGCCATCTAATACACGTAACGAACGATTCACCTCAACTGTAAAGTCAACGTGGCCAGGTGTGTCAATAATGTTAATTTTGTAGTTATTATCACGGTAGTTCCAAAAACAAGTTGTTGCAGCAGAAGTAATTGTAATACCTCGCTCTTGTTCTTGCGCCATCCAATCCATCGTTGCAGCTCCTTCGTGAACTTCACCAATTTTGTGGTTTACTCCTGTATAATATAGAATACGTTCTGTTGTTGTTGTTTTACCAGCATCAATATGAGCAGCAATTCCAATATTTCTTGTATATCTTAAGTCCATTTTGGGTTAGAATCTAAAGTGTGAAAATGCTTTGTTAGCTTCTGCCATTTTATGGATATCTTCTTTCTTTTTGAAAGCAGCTCCTTCTTCTTTAGATGCAGAAACGATTTCGCCAGCTAATTTCTGAGCCATTGATTTTTCGTTACGTTTGCGCGCGTATGTAATCATCCATTTAATAGCCAAAGCTAATTTTCTTTCTGGGCGAACCTCAGAAGGAATTTGGAAAGTTGCTCCACCAACACGACGAGAACGAACCTCAACTTGCGGTGTAACATTTGCTAATCCTTTTTTAAACACTTCTAAACCATCTTCGTTTGTACGTTTAGCTACTATTTCCAAACATTCGTGGAAAATAGTAGACGCAGTATTTTTTTTACCACTGTACATCAAACTATTTAAAAAACGTGTAACTAACACATCATTGTAAATTGGATCTGGTAATAAAATTCTTTTTTTAGCGGTTGACTTCCTCATTTTGTAAAATCTACTTATTTTTTATTATTATTTTTTCTTTGCACCTTTTGCTGGGGCTGCAACAGCACCTGGTTTAGGACGCTTAGTTCCATATTTTGATCGTTGTTGCTTTCTTCCTTCAACACCTGCAGTATCTAAAGATCCGCGAACGATGTGGTAACGAACTCCTGGCAAATCTTTAACACGACCACCACGCACCAAAACGATACTGTGTTCTTGCAAGTTATGACCTTCACCCGGAATATAAGCTATAATTTCTTGCTTATTAGTTAAACGCACCTTTGCTACTTTACGTAAAGCTGAGTTAGGTTTTTTAGGGGTTGTTGTGTACACACGTGTACAAACACCACGGCGTTGTGGACATGAATCCAAAGCGGCCGATTTACTTTTGTTGGGAGCTTTAAAGCGTCCTTTTCTTACTAATTGCTGTATAGTTGGCATGTTAACCTAGTTGTGTTGCTTGTTTTTACCTTTAATTTAGTAACCTCTACTTTTTTTAAGGACGGCAAAGATATAATTATTTTATTCATCAACAAAAAAATTGTTGAAAAATATTCAATTTTATTTTATTTTTAAATAAATAGTTGGATTTACTGCCAATTATGGCCAAATAATTTCTATTGAAGAAACAACATTACAGCGCTCTAAAAAAGTTGCAACATACTATTTTACTTGCCTTAACTCGCAATCTAGAGGATTAAAATAAAATTTTGGAATTTTACTTTAATTGATACTTCTATAATAGTCTGATTTTACGGTGTTACCAACTTCTCCGTATTTTTTTGCTAAAAACTGTGCTAAATTTTGATTTGGATTAATTTTATATGCTTCTTCGTACCTATTTATTGCTCTAGATGTATCTCCTAACAAAAAATAGCAATTCGCTTCTTGTGCTTTTAACTCATAATCCTGAGGAAATTTACTGTTTGCAATTTCAATAATTTTTAAAGTTTTATTAAATTCCTTTTTCTCAAAAAACACACCAATAATAGCCAAATAGGCAGCGTATTTCTTAGGATCTAGTTGTATTGCCATCTTATAAGATGAAATTGCTTTTTCAATATTTTTTTCTTGTTTGTAGCAATTTCCTAAATTCTCATACGCTTGAGCATAAAGTGGTTTATGTCTTATTGCCAATTTAAAGTACATTCTTGCGGTTTCAATATCTTTAAGATATGAGTAGTGGAGAACACCAGCATTATTATAAGCTGTAAAAAACAAAGAATCATTTACTATTGCTTGATTGTAACACTTCAAAGCTTTTTGAACTAGCACTTGTTCTGGATATTTATTACTTGCTGACCGGAGCATTGCAAAATATTCATTTGCTAGTAAACTATTAGCTTTTGCTGACTTCTCTAAATACTTGATATCATGCTCAAATAAGGCTAATTTATCATACCAATTTACATTCCTATTCCAGATATAAATCATGCAAATAAACACCAAAGAAGTAATGTAAATTAACGGTTTGGAAAAAAAGTGTGATATGGAATTAAAGGTTAAGTTCTTAAGATAATTGTTAAGTAAAACTGCCATCATTAAGCAAAAACCAAATGATGCAAAAAACGCAAATCTCTCAGCTAATACGCCGGGTGCAGGTGTTCCAATATTTAGGAAAGGAAAAATTGACCCACAAAATAGCAAGGCTGCAAAAAAAACTAATTTACTTTTTTTCTTGTAGATATAATACGCACTTGAAAAAACGAAAGAAATACCAATAAAAAAATAAGTATTTAAACTTGACGATAAATCAAAAACTCCTGCACCATAATAGCTTCTAAATGGAAAAGGGAAAATTAAAAATTTTACATAAAATCCAAAAGTTTTTACCCCAATAATTAATCTATTAATAAGTGAAACCTTATCTGTATACAATGGGTTTTCGAAATGGTAAAAATGCCTAACTAGTTCTTCTTGGATAATATTTCTTTTTACTAACGCAACAGTTAATCCCACAATAAGGAATGACGCCGCTGTTAAAGCCATGTATTTTAGATTTACTTTTCTAAAAAATAACAGGCAAAGAGGAATAATTGCAATAAAAAGAACTGTTGTCCTTTTTGAAAATAAGCCTAAAAGCAAAAATAAAATAACACATAGCACTGATTTTAAAGTCATTTTTTTTGCAGCATCTAAACTGTAAGAAAGTGCAAGTAATGAAAATAAAAATGCCAAAAGTTCATCTCTGCATTTTAAATTATTTACAACTTCTGAATGAATTGGATGACTTAAAAATAATAACGCACATAAAAAAGCGACATTAAATTTAAATTCGTAATCTTCAAATAATTTTAATAGAATACAGAACAAAAGCCAAACCGTTACAAAGTAAAGTAGCAAGTTTATAAGATGACTTGCAAAGGGACTTTGTCCAAAAATTGCGTATTCAATAGCAAAGGTTGTTGTTGTAAATGGCCTATAATCAAATGATCCCTCCGAATCATGAGCATATCGACTTTTCCATATTTTTGCAATTCCCGAAAATCCTTTTGATACTAATTTATGGTTTGGAACAAACTCAGTACCTTTTTGTGGCAAATTAGTTACTGTAACATAATCATCATCTAAGGCGTACTTATTTCTTAAAGAGTTTCCATAAAACAAGAAAACAAGTAATAAAAATGAAAAAAAAACGTTTTTATGCTCTTTATAATAAATGGTCATGAGTGTTAGATTACGATAATAATGTAAAAATAGAATAAAAAACAGAAAATTAAAAGGAATAAAAAAAGCGCTAACAGCGCTTATTTTAAAAGATTATGTACCACTAATTATTTGTTTTTATTTCGAATTTCTTCCAAAATCTGAGTTGGGGTTTTCTTGTTGCCATTTACCGAAATATAAGCTACACCTAATTTTTGAGCCATACCTACATAATATTGTTTGTTATGAGGTTGTTTAAAAGTTAATTTAATATCGCAATTGTCATTTGCATCAGAGTTAGATACATTCGCAGAAGCTACTTCTGGATTAGCTTTTATTTTCGCACAAAATTTCGCAGCTTCTTCTTTAGAAGTAAATCCTGAAAAATTTGAATTTATAGTTGTGTTAGTTTTAAAGTACCCTTTTTGCACGTTGTCTTTTACGGTCCATATAAGGTTTGATTGCGAGTGTGCTTTTGTAACAAGCATTAATACTGCTAAACAAGTAATTGAAAGGATTTTTTTCATAGCTAATTTTTTAAATTATACGCTAATATATAACTGATTAAGTTAATTTCAAAAAAAAAGGATTAAAGGATTAAAAACCATATTTGATTGAGTGAATTGTCAACTTTTTTTTCTGAATTTAAAATATCTAAATTTTCGTTAGATTTTGCTTAGTATTGATTAAATTTACAAAGCTTGTATGTCAGTTTGCATTAATCATATCTCTATCTATTTGCCAGATAACAGGCTTTCAAATGCTGATTTAGCAAATGTATTTGACATTGAGCCAGAGCAGCTTTTTAAGAATACGCATATTAATGCTCGTTATGTTTCGAAAGCAGGGGAACTTTAATCTGATATGGCTATAAAAGCTGGCAATAATTTATTTAATGAAACCAAACTCGATAAGTTTGAAATAGATTTTTTAATATTTTGCAGTGAGGGATTTGATTATATAGCGCCTACTACATCTTGTATCATTCAACACAAATTAGGATTATCATCTAAAGTTGTATATTTGAGTTTAATATATGGGAGCGATAATAAAAGCAATATCATATCATTTACCTGCTAAGACATTTACAAATGATGACTTTTTTGCTTGTTTTCCAGAATCTATAATTAACCAATCTAACTTATTAAAATTAGGAATAAGTTCTCGTTGTATAGTTGAAGAAAATGAAACCGCATCTGATTTAGCTATAAAATCGGCTGAAAAAATGTTTGAGGAACATGCTATAAATAGAGAAGATGTTGATTTTGTTTTATTTTGTGCTCAAGAATTTGATCATTACACTCCTACAACGGCATGTATTATTCAGCATGCACTAGGATTGGGTATAAATTGTGGCGCGTTAGATTATAATTTGGGATGTAGTGGATTTGTTTACGGGCTTGGAGTAGCAAAAGGTTTGATAGATTCTTTAGGTTGTAAAAATATTTTATTACTCACTTCTTCTACACTTACTAAAACTTTTCATGCTAAGGACAAAAGTTCAAGGTTTTTGTTTGGAGATGGTGCCGCTGCAACATTAGTTTCTAATAATAGTAAGTCTAATATTGGTAATTTTATTTTTGGAACTGATGGCTCTAAATTTGATAGAATAATAGTAAAAGATGGAGGGGCTAGAAATAAGATAACTGCGACATCTTTTTTAGATAAAAAAGATGAATACGATAATATAACAAGTGATGCTAATTTTTATATGAATGGAACGGCAATATTTAATTTTGGTCTTAAAACTGTTCCTAATCTTGTGAAAGATACGCTTAGTAAAAATAATTGTACGATTCACGAGATTGATTTGTTTATATTTCATCAAGCTAATTTGTTTTTAATAGAAACTATTGGAAAAAAAATTGGTATTCCGAATGAAAAAATATTTAACTTCATGGAATTAATAGGTAATACAGTTTCTTCAACTATACCAATTGCTTTAGCAGAAGCTATTAAAATAAAAAAGGCTAAAGCAGGAGATAAAATTTTTATCTGTGGATTTGGTACTGGATTATCTTGGGGTGCAACAATTATAGAACTTTAAAATTATGACATTAGAAGAATTTACGGTTAATTTAGAGAGAGAATTTGAGAATATTGAACCTGGAACTTTTAAGCCAGATACAAATTATAGAGATTTAGATTTTTGGAGTTCTATGTACGCATTAATTGTAATAGCTTATGTAGATGTTGAATTTAATGTTACTTTAACAGGAAAAGATTTGAGAGAATCACAAACAATTAAAGATTTATATTTTTTAATTAAAGGTAGAATATAATGGCTTTATTCTCTATACATAATGTAAAGCTGATTGGAGTTAGCGCTTGTGTTCCTAAAAACGAAGTAAGTAATTGGGATTACGATGTATTGAGTAAGGAAGAGCAAAAAATCTTAATAAAAACCACCGGAATTGAAAAGAAAAGAATTGCGGATAAAGGAACGGTAACTTCAGATTTATGTTTTACTTCAGCAAAGAAGTTATTAGAAAAATTAAACTGGAATGCCAAAGATGTTGAGTTACTTGTTTTCGTATCTCAGTCGCCGGATTATTACTTGCCAGCTACAAGTATAATATTGCAGGATCGATTGGGCCTTCCCAAAACTGCTTTGGCTTTTGATATTAATTTAGGTTGCTCAGGGTATGTTTATGGTATGTCTGTTATTTCAAGTTTAATATCTTCAACCAAAATTAAAAAAGCACTTTTATTGGCAGGCGATGTTTCTTCCTTTTCTATTAATAAAAATGATAAAAGTACCTATCCTTTATTTGGGGATGCTGGTTCAACTTCAGCGTTAATATATCAAGAAGGAGAGGTTATGCATTTTAATTTACAAAGTGATGGTTCTGGATATAATGCAATTATTATTACAGATGGTGGTCTCAGAAATCCATTAAGTAAAGAATCGTTTGAAGAGGAAAAAATTGAGACAGGTATTGTCAGATCTAATTGTAACTTAAAATTAGAAGGAACAGATATTTTTAATTTTTCGTTGAGCGAAGTACCTCCAAATATTTTTAATTTATTAAACTTTGCTCAAAAGGAGGTTAAGGATTACGACTATTTTGTAATGCATCAGGCTAATAAATTAATGAATGAATCTATTAGAAAAAAATTACGCATAGATCCAGAAAAAGTACCTTATTCATTAGATAAGTATGGCAACACAAGTTCAGCATCTATTCCATTAACGATAGTATCAGAGTTAAATACAGAATTAAATACAGGGAAACATGAAATAATGCTCAGTGGTTTCGGTGTAGGATTGTCATGGGCCTCTGTTTTAATAAGCACTGAAAATTTAGTATGCACAAATGTTTTAGAATATGAATAGTACCCCTTTTCACTTAACAGGAAAAACAATATTTATTACCGGCGCTTCATCTGGAATAGGAAGGCAAGTTGCTATTTCTGTTTCACAAATGGGGGCTAAAGTGGTGATTACGGGGCGAAATAGCGATCGTTTACATGAAACATTTGCTTTATTAGAGGGTAATGGACATTCAATGTTTATGGCTGATTTAACAGATACTGCTCAATTAGAAAAGTTAATCGAACAATTACCTTTATTAGATGGAGTTGTAATGAATGCAGGAATGGTAGAAGCTTTTCCGATTAAATTTTTAACTGCAGAAAAAATTAAAAGTACATTTAATTTAAACTATGATTCTGTTGTTTTATTAATGGCTGGAAT
>JBIKOX010000112.1:0-9931 GCA_044357775.1 Bacteroidia bacterium
TTCTAATCATATTGAACAAGCTAATTTGCAGTTAACAAGGGAATTTAGAAAATTGCCTACAATGAAAATCAATCCAGATGTAAAATCAATTTTTGATTTTACGATCAACGATTTTATTTTAGAAAATTATGACCCGCATCCACATATAAAAGCGGAGGTTGCCGTTTAAAAAAAATAGAGATTTTTTCACCATTAAACATATTAAAATTAACTTTGCAGAAATTTAAATTATGAGCGATATTAAAACAGTGCTAGAAACAGCAAAAACGCAAATGGAAAAAACCATTTCGCATTTAGAAGCGGAATTGGCTAAAATTAGAGCAGGAAAAGCAAATCCAACCATGTTGGATAATGTAATGGTAGATTATTATGGAGCTAAAACGACTTTAAGCAATGTAGCTAGTGTTAATACTCAGGATTCAAGAACGATTTTAGTGCAACCTTGGGAAAAATCAATGCTAACACCGATAGAAAAAGCAATTCAAGCAGCTAACTTAGGATTTAATCCACAAAACGATGGTGTATTAATTCGTATTATTGTGCCACCATTAACTGAAGAACGCAGAAAAGACTTAGTGAAAACCTCTAAATCATGCGGTGAAGATGCTAAAGTTGGCTTAAGAAATATTCGTAAAGAATCAATCGATAAAATAAAAGCTTTGCAAAAAGCAGGTTTACCTGAAGATGAAGCAAAGGGAGGAGAAACAAAAATGCAAACGTTGGTTGACGAGTTTGCTAATAAATGTGAAAAGCATTTAGAGCAAAAAGAAAAAGAAATTTTAACGGTTTAATTTTCTTAGTGACGTTATATTTAAAAAGTCCTATCATAATTGGTAGGACTTTTTTAGTTGTTTAAGTTTTTACATACATTGAAATTAATCTAATCTTTAGAATTATTAGGGCGTTCCCGCCAGCTGGGCGGGCGCCTCTTACAAAAGATTGAAATTACAGCCCGACCTCAAGAAACGCTCAAAAAAAAGTCCTACCAAATAGTAGCAGAACTTTATTAATATCGTTAAATGATACTTTTACTCAACACGTTTAATGGTGCATCCTATTGATTTTGTTTCTTGTAATTTTGGAGTTTCATTTTTTGATAACGCATCAATAGCTTCTTTTAAATAGTGTGCTTTGACAGCAGCTGGATCTTTTACATTATCATCAATGGCGCCTTTGTAAATTAAGCATTTTGAGTTAAATAAAAAACACTGCGGTGTGCGAGTTGCTCCAAAGGCATCTGCTAATTTTGAGTTTACATCAACTGCGTAAGAGCAAGAAAATTTTTGAGTAGCAGCATATTTTACCATGGCATCAAAACTATCTTCTTCAGCGCGCTGCCCTTCATTACTATTAATAATAATACAGCCAATTCCTAGTTTTAAACAATTATCTGATATTTCTTTAATTCGAGTTTCGCTTAATTTTACATAAGGACATTCATTGCAAGAAAAAATAACCAATAGGCCTTTTGCAGTTTTTACCGAATTTAATGAAACATCTTTACCACTAATATCCTTCATTTTTTCGTCAGCCATCGGTATAGGTGCACTTAAACCAAGCTCAGCGCCTGCAGTTGTATTAATAAACGATAATAAAAATCCACAAGCAATTAATAGTGCAAAAAATATAAAACCCTTTTTCATTTTTAAATAATTTTCGGCTAAAATAGTAAAACTTACAAAAAATCATACTTAATTATTTAAAATAATAATAACATTCGTAAAGTAGTAATTGTGAATAAAAAATAAACAGGGGTACCCAATTTGTATTTTGCAGCTAAAAGTTTTTCATAAATTTTCATTTATGTCTTTGCTTTTACTTATAAATGCTTAACAATTTATTAAATATTACAACATATTAATAAAGATTAAATAGTTTAATTTTGTTGCGTAAGTGAATACCCTACAAGTCCATTTAATCATTGTTTACTTGATTTTAAATCGAACTAAAACCGCTTTAATTATTTATAAAATTAACAAAAGCGAACACTCTAAAGGAATTTTAAACTCGTTTCTAAACACTAAAATAATCCAAAACCGCTTAAGACTTTTTTTGGATTAATGTAATTAAATCATGAAAAAAAATATACTTAGCTTAATTGTTATTCTTTGTACCAAGTTATTATTGAATGCACAAACGTCTTTTTATTTTCAGGGTTTTGAGGGGGCCTGCAATGATAATTGGGGTTATTCAAATATTGCTATTGATGCAACAACTTTTAAAACTGGAACTAAATCTGGTAAGATAGGACATTGTGGAGGGTCAAATGTTGCTACGTTTAATTCAATCGCTATTCCCGCGGCTTTATCAGGCATTCAATTAAGTATTAGCCACTCCGTTAAAAGTGGCAGTGGGACTGGAATGGATACGCGAGAAGGCGTTGTTATTCAGGTGCAATTGAATGGTTCAGCAACATGGACAACAATTGGGCAAGCTGGCGGTAATAATGATGCAGGCTGGGCATGGACAGCGGCGGCTGGAGGAGTAGCAAACACATGCCCTCAAACATATACAATGCCGAATCCATTGCTCTATAATGTCCCAGGAGGTACAACTACTTTTGCATTTCGTGTTATTACAATACATGAAGGAAGCAAAAGTTCTACCGGAACATGTCCCCAAGGCTGTGGTAGCGTTTCAGCAACTTGTTGCAGTAATTTTTCAACTCAAATGGGACTAACTGACCCAACACTTTCTGCTCAATTGTTTGATAGAAGTGATGAAGGGTTTTATATCGATGATGTCCAACTAACAACTACTACTACCCCAATTACAGTAACATGGAATGGGAATACGAGCACAGATTGGTTTTGTCGCACAAATTGGACGCCTCAAATTGTTCCTAATACCGGTATAAATGCTATTTTTCCATCAAATAATGCAGGAAACAGAGATATTGTGATTAATGCAGCAACAAATCCTACTTGTAAAGATCTTACCATCAATGGCGCTGGTGCCAGACAAATTAAAGGCGAAGGGGCTGTTACAAAAAAATTAACCATAATGGGCAATTTATCAATTGGTTCAACGGATGGTTTGGATTTTAGTGACGGTACAACTGGAACGCCTGATGGAACCATTGAACTATATGGTAATTGGACTAATTTAGGTGTTGAAAGTGATTTTAAAGAAGGTGAGAGTACAGTTAAATTTATGGGTACGGCTAATCAAAGTATTACAACGGCAGAGCCAGCAGGGGAAGAAGCATTTTACATTTTTAATGTCAACAAAGGCTCAGGAACAGTTACTATGAATGATGATGTATGGATAGATAAATCATTAATCGGGGGTACAACTCCACTTCTTATTTTTACTCAAGGAAATTTGGATTTAAATAATCAAGTACTTAAGATTTGGAATCCCAATGAGCAGGCAGTTTCCCGAACTTTAGGAGGTGCTATTAGCGAAAATACAACGAATACTTCCAAAATAACATGGGCCATAAATAATAATACTGGCGCCCATGTTTTTCCATTTGTAAGAACAGATGGATTTTATATACCCTTTACGTTTGATTTAATTGCTGGAGACGTTACTGATTTAACTATATCGACTTATCCAACTCCCAATAATAATACTCCATTCCCTGTTACACCACAAACGGTGACCAATTTGTTCGATGTTTCAGCTACAGATAATAGTGCAAATACCATTAATCGTTTTTGGCAAATAGATAAATCGGGAGCTTCTGGAACTGCAAATTTAACCTTTACTTATGGGGACAATGAATGGGATTCATCTGAATTAGCTAATTACGAAGCGCAACGTTGGAGCCCATCTTCTTGGCAAGCTGCGACTGGTAGTCAAGTACAAAATACGGCAACAAACTCAGTATTTGTGCCAGGCATTACAACATTTTCTCCTTGGACTTTGGCATCTAAGCTATTGCCTTTGCCAATCGAACTGATAGATTTTTATGCTACAAAAAATAATGATGTAAATGATGTTTTTTGGAAAGTAGGTTCTGAAGAAAATGTTTTGTATTATACAATTGACAAAAGTAATAATGGGATTGATTTCAAAGAATTAACAACTGTTTTTGCTAGTAGCAACTTTCAAAGTAAAACTTATAATGTAGTTGATCAAGAGCCATTTAGCGACATTACTTATTATAGACTAGGAACCAAAGAAAAAAACGGGAAAGATTACTTTTATAAAATTATTTCAGTTAATGAAAAATCTGATGACTGGAAAAGTAACCATTACTTGTATGAACAAAATTTAGTAATTGAATTTAAAAATTCGGTTCCAAAACATAGC
Organism: Bacteroidia bacterium; assembly: GCA_044357775.1. GTDB lineage: Bacteria > Bacteroidota > Bacteroidia > B-17B0 > Aurantibacillaceae > UBA4416. The sequence goes on from JBIKOX010000112.1 coordinate 4,261, forward strand.
ACCATCAGTTTGTTTGATTTATCAGGGAAATTAGTAGTTGAGGAACAAGTTAATAATTCTCAAACTAAAATTAATGTTCAAAATTTCACGGAAGGAATTTACTTCGTAAGGATAACGACCCCATATAAAACTGAAAATTTTAAAATTATTATCATAAAATAGTAACTCAAAAATTATTACATTTAATGAAATTTATCAATTTGTTGCAAATTTAAGCATAGTACCATGAAACGTATTTTTTACCTTTTTTCTTTAATTATAATTACTACTCACATTAAATCTCAATGTTTTGAAATACAAAGTATTTTAGTAGATGCTTGTGGATCTCAAGAAGGTCTAAATGAAATGGTTATTTTTAAAGTGGGATCGGCTCCTTTAATTGCTACAAATATGAGTGTTGCTTGGGCAACTGTAACAAATAATTGGTTGAGTTTAACTCAAAATGCAGGAACAGCTGCTGATATTGCTGCAGTGAATTTAACTATACTAGGATGTGGGTTTTTAAAAGAACCTACAGCAGGTGTTTTACCTGCTAATTCTAAAGTGCTATTAATTACAAGTTCAGCATGGACCCCATTAGCGCATAGTTTTGCTAACTTAACAGATACATTAATAGTGTTGTTTCAAACAGCAGGAAACACTATTGGGCATTTTGCTAATAACAATGGAGTCGCGGGCTTAAGAACTTTAACGATAACGTTTTCCTCTCCAGTTGGTTGTACCGATGCTGTTACATACGAAAAAACGCTATTAGTAAATCAACTCGGAAACATTGGCGCTCAAGATGGAGGTGCTGTTAAATTTACTCCTTCTGGAACTGCTAGTTATGTTAATTATGGATGCCAACCTCCTTTCATTCCGCTTGCAGTTGATGCTGTACCTTCCAATAATACAGTTTGTATTGGTAGTACTCAAAATTTTACAGCGACAACTTCAGTACCCATTAATTCTGTTTTATGGACATTGGGTACTGGTGCTACTGGAACATTTTCACCAACCAATTCATTGGTCACAACTTACACTCCAGGTGCTGGAGATGTTGGTACTATTAAATTATATTGTAATGTAAAAGCATGTCCATCTGCAACTGTTTCTATAAGGGATAGCGTTAATTTAACTGTATTGCAAATTGCCAACCCTGTAATATCTGCAACAACAAATACGTTATGTTCAGGTAATTCATCAGTCTTATCCTATTCTTTAGCGAATGCTGCTAACACAGGTAGCACTTCAGTTTTATGGTCGCCTAGTTCCGCAACAACAAGCACATTATCCGTAAATAGTGCTAATGTTTATACTGTTCAAATAACAAATTTATGTGGTAATAACAGTGCTACAGTTTCTATTATTGCTGTTCCTAATCCAACTGTAATATTAAGCAACAATTCTCCAACTGCCTGTGCAGGAAGTAACATAGCGTTATCTGCCACAAGTAATGTAAATGATTTTAGTTGGACAAATCCTGTGTCAACGAGCTCGTCAGTTACTATTTCATCAGCAACAACAACAACTGGTATCGTAAGTTCTTCAAATGGATGCGGCACAGATTCTAAAACATATACTTTAATAGTAACTCCCATTCCCACAGTAACATTAAGCGCAAATTCTATTTCATTATGTTCTGGTCAAAGTGCCACAGTTCAGGCAAATGTAAATACTCCAGTTACTTATACTTGGAGTAGTGGTGCAAATACAAATACAGTTTCTTTAAATACCGCTGGAATTTATACAGTAGATGCATCTAATTTATGTGGAACTAGTTCAGCTACCGTAAATGTTATTGTTAATGCGGTTCCAACGCTTTCAGTTTCTTCTACACCTCCATCAATATGCGCAAGCGGTCAAACAGCTAGTTTGTCTTTATCAGGAAGTACTGGAACTTATTCATGGAGTAATGGAGACAACTCTTCTTCAACAACAATTAATGCACCGGGTGTTTATACAGCAACAGTTACTACTCCAAGTTGTGGTAGCGCATCTACTTCGATTACAATTGGAACAAGTCCTTTACCAACGGTTTCAATTTCAGTGCCAACCTCAACAGTTTGTGCAGGAAGTTCGCTAACATTTACAGCAAGTTCAAGTGATGCAAATTATTTATGGACTGGTGGCGCAACTACTCAAACCGCTAGCGTTAATACTTCTTCAATTGTAGTTACTACAACTAATGCTTGTGGAAGTGCTCAGGCGTCTCAAACCATTACTATTATTCCTATTCCAACAGTAACATTAAGCGCAAATTCTTTTTCCTTGTGCGCAGGTCAAAGTGCCACAGTGCAAGCAAATGTAAATACTCCAGTTACTTACACTTGGAGTAGTGGGGTTAATACAAATACGGTTTCTTTAAATGCAGCCGGTGTTTATACCGTTGATGTTTCTAATGCTTGTGGAGTGGCCACTGCAACTGTTGATGTCACAATTAGTGCTTTGCCAAACATTGCGGCATCTGCAACTCAAACATTGTTGTGTTCAGGACAAACAAGTGTATTATCTCTCACAGGTAATTTTGGAACATATTTATGGAGTAATGGAGCAACAACTGCCACCACATCTGTTACGAATGCTGGCGTGTATACGGGAACTGTTACAACAGCTTGTGGAACTGCAGTAAGTTCTGTAACTATTGCAACACAGGTAACGCCAACAATTGCTATTTCAGCTTCTGCACCTACCATCTGCTCTGGGCAAACATCAACTATAACAGCAAGCAGTAATGTTAGTAATTACTCATGGAGTACTGGAAGTTTTAATAATACAACAGTTGTAAATACGCCAGGAATTGTTACTGTGAGTGTGTCAAATAATTGCGGTGTAGCAACAGAATCGATAAATATTACCTCTGCTACTTTGCCTGTATTAACTATAACTCCAAGTTCAACTTTAATTTGTCCAAACGAAACAGCTACTTTAACGGTATCTGGTGGTTCAGCGCCTTATACTTGGTCAAATAGTTCTAACACAGGTAATACAGTTATTACAAATGCTGGCACCGTTACTGTTTCAAGTGCAAATGCTTGCGGTACATCTACAGCCATATCAGTAGTTAATGAAACTACTATAAATGCTAATTTTATTGCAAATCCAACAAGTGGATCAGTTCCATTAGTGGTTAGTTTTACAAATAATAGTTCAGGTGCAAATTCATTTTCTTGGAATTTTGGCAATGGAAATTCAGCTACAACTCAAAATGTAAATTCACAAACGTATTCTGCAGTTGGCGTTTATACTGTTGATTTAACTGCAATTAACGGCTTATGCACTGATAACTATAGTTTAATAATTAGCGTCTTTAATGAAGAAGCAACCCTGATTATTCCAAATGTATTTACTCCAAATGGAGATAATAGTAATGATGTGTTTAGAGTAACTGGTAAAAATATAATTGAATTTAATTGTACTATTTTTAATCGCTGGGGCTTACAGCTTTATTATTGGGACGACATTAGAAATGGTTGGGATGGAACTACTGATAATACATTGGTGCCAGACGGAACCTATTTTTACATAATTAATGCAAAAGATCTTGATAACAAGGAAATAAAAAGGCAGGGTTTTTTGCAATTATTTCAATAAAGGCAATTTAATTTCATTGCCACATCTGAAATTATTTTTCGGACATTTAGTATATCCATGCAAGCCACAAGGCTTACAATGTAAATCAATTACTTCAATAATGGTTGAATTGTAAGATAATGGAAAGAATCCGTACGAAGGTACTGTTGAACAAAAAAATGCCGTTGTAGGCGCATTAACTGAAGATGCTAAATGCAAAGGTCCGCTATCGTTAACATAATTCATTTTGGCATGCTTCATTAACTCGCATGATTCTAATAAAGATAATTCCCCAGCTAAAATTTGAATAGTTGAATGAGTTGTTTTGTTTATTATTTCTTCACATAGAACTTTATCACCAGCGCCGCCTAGCAAATAAATAGTTACTTCTTTCGGAATTGAATTACATAATTCAATCCATTTATTTATTGGTAATTGTTTAGTAAACCATACAGATGAAGGAGCCATGCATACAAATGACGTTTCAGCAAATTTTTCAATTTTCGAAAATTGCTTGAAAGTAGGATACAGTTTTGGTTTACTTACAGTTTTATCGGTTATAGATTCTATTAAATCATTATAACGTTCTACTTCATGCCTACCATCTCCAATTTTATGTTTTGATTTATTGTCAAATAGAAATGAAAATGGATTCTTGTCGTAACCCGAAGTATACCTTGCTCTTGAAAAGGCTGTTAAAAAACCTGAACTGGCAAATCGATGCAAATTAATAACTGTATCGAATTTTTGTTTTCGTATCATTTTTAACAAACGAAATAAACTTTTGTATTTACCCTCTTGCTTATTCCAAACAAATGTTTGCGTTAAAAAAGGATGTTCATTGTATAATGATTCATTTCCTTTTCTCACTAAAATTGATATTTTAGCTTGAGGAAAAAATGAATGTAGTTTTTCTACAACTGATGAGGCTAAAATAGCATCACCAATAAAAGCAGTTTGTATTACGAGTATGTTTTTATGAGTCAGCAAAATTTATACGGCTACGTTATGTTCCCTTAAAGCATCATTTAGCGATGTTTTTAAATCGGTGCTTGCTTTACGTTTTCCAATAATTAAAGCGCAAGGCACCTGGTATTCTCCTGCAGTAAATTGTTTTGTGTATGAACCTGGTATAACAACACTTCGTTCAGGAACATATCCTTTTGTTTCTATAGGTGTTTCGCCAGTAACATCAATAATTTTGGTAGACATGGTTAAACAAACATTTGCACCCAGAACAGCTTCTTTACCAACACGCACACCTTCTACAACAATGCAACGTGAGCCAATAAAACATCCGTCTTCAATTATTACTGGAGCAGCTTGCACAGGCTCCAAAACCCCACCTATACCAACTCCACCGCTAAGATGAACATGTTTTCCAATTTGAGCGCAACTACCAACAGTTGCCCAAGTATCAATCATTGTTCCTTCATCCACAAAAGCACCAATGTTTACAAAACTGGGCATCATTATTACACCTTTTGAAATATAACTCCCGTAACGAGCAATAGAGCCAGGAACGGTTCTAACTCCAGCTTCTGCAAAATTTGTTTTTAATTTCATTTTATCATGAAATTCAAATGGACCTAATTCAATAGTTTCCATCTGTTGAATTGGGAAATATAATATTACCGCTTTCTTTATCCAGTCGTTTACCTTCCAAGTTCCATCTGTTTTAGGTTCAGCAACTCTTAATATTCCTTTATCTAAATTCTGTATAATTTGGCGAATAATATCTTTATTAGAAGGAAGATTTAATAAATCTCGGTTGTTCCAGATGGATTCAATTATTGACTGCATAAAAAATCGTTTAAAATTGTTTGCAATTTAAGTAAAATAAGTATATTTGCACTCCAATTTTTTGGATTGGTTGTGTAGCTCAACTGGATAGAGCATCTCACTACGGATGAGAAGGTTTGGGGTTCGAATCCCTACACGATCACAAATAAAACCCTTTGTATTCAGAGGGTTTTGTTTTAAAAAATGGTGAGATTAGCCGCCAGCTGTCGGAATCGGATTCATATCCGCTAGCCAGCGGACGGGAGTTCAAAGTTCTTTAAAATAAAAATATTTGGTGAGGTTATCCGCCAGCTGTCGGAATCGGATTCATATCCGC
>JBIKOX010000283.1:0-2719 GCA_044357775.1 Bacteroidia bacterium
TGTTTTAACACCGACCATTTCTGTAGCGGCTTTAACGATACTGTCAACATCAAAATTACATTCGATGTATAATTCTTTTTGTTCACCGTGTTCAATAAATTTATCGGGAATACCTAAACGTTTTACTTGCGCGCTGTAATTATTTTCTGCCATAAATTCCAAAATAGCACTACCAACGCCACCTACAATTGTGCCATCTTCTACAGTAATTATTTTGTTGAATTGAGAAAATACTTCGTGCAACATAGCTTCATCTAATGGCTTTGCAAAACGTAAATCATAGTGAGCAGCAGTAATGCCTTCAGCTTCTAGCTTTTCAATGGCTTTTGTTGCAAAATTTCCTGGGTGACCTAATGATAAAATTGCTATTTCTTTTCCGCTTTTTAATTTACGACCTTTTCCAATTTCTAGCTTTTTGAAGGGCGTTTTCCAGTTTACCATTACTCCATTACCGCGCGGATAGCGAATACTAAAAGGAGCGACAACTTCATCTAATTGTGCAGTATACATTAAATTGCGTAATTCCTCTTCATTCATTGGAGCGCTCACAATCATATTAGGAATACAACGGAAATAAGCGATATCAAATGCGCCATGATGGGTCGGTCCATCAGCTCCAGCAATTCCTCCTCTATCTAAACAAAACACTACTTTTAAATTTTGCAACGCAACATCATGCACCACTTGATCATAAGCGCGTTGCATAAATGAGGAATAAATATTACAAAAAGGAACCATGCCTTGTGTTGCTAAACCTGCGCTAAATGTAACCGCATGCTGTTCTGCAATACCAACATCAAAAGCACGGTCGGGCATAGCTTTCATCATAATGTTTAATGAGCAGCCAGAAGGCATAGCTGGAGTAATACCCATTATTTTTTTATTCTGTTCAGCTAATTCAACAATGGTGTGTCCAAATACATCTTGGTACTTTGGTGGTTGAGGATCTTTAGGAACAACTTTAATAATTTCTCCCGTATCTTTATTAAATAATCCTGGCGAATGCCAAACCGTTTCGTTGCCTTCTTCCGAAAATTTATAACCTTTACCCTTTTTGGTAAGTACGTGTAAAATTTTTGGTCCCGGAATATCTTTTAAATCGGCTAATATTTTTGTTAAACGAACCACATCATGTCCATCAATTGGACCAAAATAGCGGAACTTTAACGATTCAAATAAATTACTTTGCTTTAGTAAAGATGTTTTTACAGCATTTTCTAATTTACTAGCAATTTCTTGAGCGTTTGGTCCAAATTTGCTAATCTTACCTAACAATTCCCAAACTTTATCTTTTGTTTTATTGTAGGTGTGAGAAGTGGTTATGTCGGTTAAATAATCGCGTAAGGCACCAACATTGGGGTCAATACTCATGCAATTATCATTTAACACAACTAATAAATTACTATTAGAAATACCTGCGTGGTTTAAGGCTTCAAATGCCTGACCGGCAGTCATTGAACCATCTCCAATTACGGCAATATGTTGTTTATCTTTTAATCCTAAATACTGACTTGCTACCGCCATACCTAATGCGCCACCAATAGATGTGGAAGAGTGGCCAACGCCAAAAGTATCATATTCGCTTTCTGAACGTTTTGGAAAACCGCTAATGCCTTTATAAACTCGGTTTGTATGGAAAATATCACGGCGACCAGTAATAATTTTATGCCCGTATGCTTGATGACCAACATCCCAAACCAACTGATCGTGTGGGGTATTAAATACATAATGTAATGCTGCAGTAAGCTCAACAACGCCTAGCGAAGCTCCAAAATGGCCACCTTTTACGGATACAATATCAATAATGAATTGTCGCAACTCGGCGCAAAATTGCTCAAGTTCCTCCTCTTTTAATTTTTTTAAATCGGCAGGGCAATTAACCTTTGCCAACAATTCACCGGGTATTACTCCCGAACCTTTAATAATTTCCATTCTAACAAAGATAAGTTATTTTATCAATTCTAAAAGCGTCATTTTATGCATTTTAGTATTTATAATATATAAAACAAATGTTAAATAAATTAGTTTAAAATGAATTGTACTGTGTTCACTCCACTTATTTTATTTCAAACTTAAATAACTGCTCAAGAGTTATATCAAGTGCTTTTGCAAGGGCATAAGCCGTAGAAATAGTTGTATTGATTTTACCCGTCTCAATTTTAGAAATTTGTGTGTAATTTACATCTGCAAGGTCAGCAAGGTACCTCATGGAGTAATCTCGTTCCTCCCTCAATTTTCTTATATGCTTGCCAAAGCTTAAAATTAGCTTCTTGTTTTTGAGATTTATCACAAAAGCCAAATTCCTAATAATATTCATTACGAATGATTGCATATATGCCATCAATTTAATACTTTTGATTAAACAACAAAAAATTAAACCATGAAAAAACTTATCCTATCAGCAATAGCTTGCTTTGTAATTTTGTTATCAAGCTGTAATCAAAATTCACCAGCTCCTTCACCGGCAACACCTGCAACTCCAACACCCACACCAACTACAAGCATGACTGCTACAGAAGCTGCATTGGTAGGCGATTGGATTTGGGATAAAACGGAAGTTTATAATAGTGGTAATTTGGTTGAAATTTGGACCCCTTCAACTGTTCAATTTGGCACTGGTGCTCCTACTACGTTTACATATTATGCTGGGTCTCACATGGTTTTAAAATCAAGTTTTTACAATAATACGGCTAATATTTATTCATGGGCGTCGCAGCAA
>JBIKOX010000284.1:0-2709 GCA_044357775.1 Bacteroidia bacterium
AAAAGGAGTATCCAAATTTGGATATTAGTATGCGCATTACTTCTAAATCCGTTTATCCACTATTAATTGCCGCACCAGGTTCATTGCTATTAACGGGGTATGTAAATAAAGATAAAATAATGATGCGGAATGGTGTAAAAACAGGACTTGCAATTGGTTTAAATGTACTATTAACTGCAGGTTTAAAATATGCCATTAACCGCCCACGCCCTTTTGCACAATACCCAAATGATATTATAAAACGAACCAATGCCGGTCCATATTCTTTTCCGTCAGGTCACACCTCATCAGCATTTGCAATGGCCACGGCCCTTTCTTTATCAACTAAAAAATGGTATGTAGCCGTTCCATCTTATGCTTATGCTTGTGCTGTTGGATATTCGCGTATGCGCTTGGGAGTGCATTTTCCGACTGATGTATTAGGAGGAATGGTTTTAGGCATTAGCTCTTCGCTATTGGTTTTTCAAATAGATAAGTGGATACAAAAAAAGTAGTAGGACCTTGCGCACTATTTTGCTAATACATTATTATTTAGGGTTCAATCAAATTATTGAAATCCTAATAGATTCAATTAAATGAAAGTGTTTTATTTTTTTTCTGCAAGGGTTTTGTAGAAAAAACATAAAAATGCATCATTTAATAGCAATTTTATCATACGTTGGTAATAGTGCGGGGGCTTTTGGCGAAAGAGAGCGAACTGCAATTTTTTCGGCGGCACTGCGAAGACTTTTTGCGAGAGAAAAGAATTGGAGTTGGTCTTTCGCCTTGAATTTTTGGTTATTTTTTTTCAAGAAAAAAGAACGGTAAAATTAAATCTACTTTTTTAATAAACCCTATTTCTTCATAAACTACTTGAAGCAACTACATCCATTTTTTTTATTTTTTTGGCTCTAATTTTTTTATGGATGCAAACAATTTTAGTTTGCACATGTTATTTTTGTAATTATCTTTAATTACTAGAATAAAGTATCAAGCTAACTCAATTAAAATATAACAATGAATGAAAAAAATGCTTTGTGACATATTTAAAAAAAGGCGAAACGTTATTGTTTTTATTTTAGCGTTCATTGCTTTTAATCATTCTCAATGTCAAAATTCAAACCACAATACCAATGCAGTTCAATCTTCAACCATCAAAAAAAACACATCCATGAAACTAAATGAATTATCAAAAGAGGAACAGTATGTTATTTTAAATAAAGGGACAGAAAGGCCGTTTACAGGCGAATACACGGATCATTTTGTAAATGGAACTTATACTTGTAAGCAATGTAATGCGCCTTTGTACCAATCAAATTCAAAATTTCATTCGGGTTGTGGATGGCCAAGTTTTGATGATGAAATTAAAGGTGCCGTAAAAAAAACAACCGATGCTGATGGGCGACGCACTGAAATTACTTGTGCCAATTGTGGCGGACATTTAGGGCATGTTTTTTATGGCGAAGGACTAACTGCTAAAGATACGCGTCATTGTGTAAATTCCATTTCGATGTTGTTTGTTGAAGATATAAATTCAAAAAAACAAACTGCGACAGCCATATTTGCGGGCGGCTGTTTTTGGGGTGTAGAATATTATTTTCAAAATGCAAAAGGTGTATTAAGCACTCAGGTTGGTTACACTGGTGGCTTTACTCAAAACCCTACTTACAAAGAAGTCTGCGCTCACAAAACCGGACATATAGAAGCTTTAGAGGTTACTTACGATCCGGCATTAACAAGTTACGAAGCATTAGCAAAGTTGTTTTTTGAAATACATGATCCAACTCAGGCAAACGGACAAGGAAATGATATTGGTGAGCAATATTTATCTATTGTTTTTTATTTAGATGATGCGCAAAAAGCCACTACCGAAAAATTAATTGGTCAGTTGCAATTAAAAGGTTATAAGGTTGCTACAAAATTAATTAAAGCAACTAAGTTTTGGCCAGCGGAGGATTACCATCAGCAGTATTACGAAAAAGGGGGTGGAACTCCGTATTGTCATCACAGAGTATCACGATTTTAATTTGATGGGTGCCGCCTTAGTTAGAAATTTTATTAAACCGGCCTTCTTTTAGCATATTATAAATTTTGCTTTTACTAATACCTAGCTCATTGGCGGTTTTTACTACCTGAAAATCATTTCGTTTTAAATAATTATATATAAATTGGGCAGTAAAATCATCTAATGTTACATTATTGAAATTATAAGTTGGCTGCACATTGGAGTTAAATATAATTTCGTGTTCTGTAATTGTATTGCTATTTGATAAAACGCATGCAAGTTCGATAGTTGATTTTAATTCTTTTATATTACCAGGGAAATTATAACGCACTAATTTCTTTTTTGCTTCGAGCGAAATTGTTTTTTGCATGATATTATTGTTTCGGCAAAAGTCATTTTTAAACTCCTCAGCAATTACCCCAATATCTTCTGCGCGCTCACGCAGAGGAACAAGATCAACAATTAACCCTAAAATTTCAAAATATAGTTCTTCAATAATTTGCCTGTTTTTTAATAAATCACGCAAATTAGTTCTACTGCCAATAATAAAGCGGTGCGTGTGTGCTTCTTCGTTATTTGTTTTGCGTCTAATTTCTTTTAAGTTTTTAATAAACTTTATTAAGCTTAATTGCAATTCAATACTAAAATCTTCAATTTCATTAATAAAAAACGTACCAGCTTCAAATTTTTTAAAATCCTCTGGTAATTTTTGAGAGGCATTGTCT
>JBIKOX010000113.1:0-9802 GCA_044357775.1 Bacteroidia bacterium
AGAAAGAATAAATAGTTGTTTAGTCTTAAATATTTTCCTTTGAAAACAGGGTAGCAATAACTACCTCTGCTTTCTTAGGTTGTGTTTTCCTTACACAAATATATAATTTATTTGCTTTCACTTCACTCTCATCCTCCTATTAGTAGTCATATTATTATGCTACAAGTATCCATTATATTGGTGATGTGTTTTTAAAGACATGCTACAAACTTTTTATATGTAATTATTTACAAGGATTTTCTAGTAGTCGTTTGTCTTTTTTTTAATTGAGATCATGAATGTGTAAGCAAATATGTTGTTTTGCTTTATTCTATTTTGTTACTCCTTTTACATAAGTTTGTTGTTTAATTAGTAAGTGGTAAATTCTATTAAGCATTTTTCTAGCAATGCGTATAATGGCTCTTTTTGGAGTCATTCTTTTTTTATAGTCGTTATACGCTAAACACATAGCTGGATCAAGTCGAATAGCAGTCCATGCCATTTCTACTGTAATACTTCGTAGTAAAGAATGGTGGCGAGGAGTAATGCTTCCTTTACGTTCAGATTCTCCGCTTGAAAATTCGGTAGGGCAAAATCCGATAAAAGAATTAAAATGATAAAATGTTTTAAATCTTCTTATGTCGCTAATTTCAGTAAGCATGGTTAATGCGGTAAGCGCTCCAATACCAGGAACACTCATTAGTAGTTTTGCCTGAGTAGTGTAATGATCGCTTTTTAACATTATCCGTAAATCGCGTGTAAGCTGAAGTATTTGAGCTTGCAGATATTCAACTTGTTCAATCATTCGTGTAAGAGTGAGTTTAGCAAATGAATATGGTATTTGAAGTTCTTTGAGCCACTTTAATAGAGCACGTGTCCATTTTGAATTAGCAAATTCTTCGGGAAGTCTAATTCCGTGTTTGTGCAGTAAACTTTTTATTCTTGTTTTACTGCGATTTAAATCAGTTCTCAAACGGTAACGATACCGGACTAAACTCCGGTCGCTTTCAGTTTGTTCATTTGGAATATATATTGGCTTTAACATGCCTCCACTGAGTGATGCGCCTATTCGTTTAGAATCCGTAACGTCATTTTTTGTACGCATACCTTTGTCGGTTTGAGGAACATCTGCTGCATTAACAACAATACATTCCATACCAGCCTTTGTAAAGGCACGTTGTATCCAAAATCCACAAAATCCAGCTTCATATGCGAGCTTAAAATGAGCATTAGGATAATGTTCTCTCAAATGTTTAATTAATGTTTCAGGATTTGACTCTTGTTGAAATTTACGCAAATACTGTTGGTTATTGTATAAGGTAATATTCCATTGTTTTAAATGAACATCCATTCCTACATGAATAGTTTGTCCGGAAAAATCAGCAATTTGATGTATTTTTGTCATGGCCTTAGTTTTTGAGTATAAAATTAAATTTTTATTGTAGCATTTATGACTACTCACTCTTAACTAAGGCTTCTTCATTAATTACATGGATACTTTTTGCCTGTCTTTTGCAAAAAGATTGTAACGTAAAGCCTGACCGCTTTTCGCGGGCACGCCAAAAAAATTACCCAATAGATTGAGATTGTTTTTAAAAATAAATGCGTAAAAACAAGAAGGTAAATTAATGATTTACATACTTCAAAACATCCTCTACAATTTTTCTGTCGTTACTTAATCGAGGAACTTTAAATTGCCCGCCTAATTTATTATTTGCTTTTAACCATTTATAAAACGTTCCTTTAGGCAGTTCCTTAACCGTTGGTAGGTGAAGTATATAATTGTTAAAGCGTTTAGCTTCGTAATCTGAATTTATTTGTTTTAACGTGTCGTCTAACACGCTTTTAAAGTAATCCAAGTTATTTGGTGCTTGTTCAAACTCAATTAACCATTCGTGAGCACCCGTATTTTCATTCATAAAAATTGGTGCCACTGTAAAATCAACAATATGAGCGTGCGTTTTTTCACAAGCTGTTTTTACGGCGAGTTCAGCATTGTGAATCATTAATTCTTCGCCAAAGGCATTGATATGTTGCTTGGTTCGTCCAGTTATAATAAATCGATATGGGCTTAAATTTGTAAATAGAATGGTGTCACCAATCTGATAGCGCCATAAGCCAGCATTAGTAGTTATTACCATAGCATAGTCTTTATCTTTTTGCACCTCAGATAAATTATAAATTCGCGGATTTTCTTTTCCTAATTCAGATAAAGGAATAAATTCATAATAAATTCCATAATCCAACATTAATAGCATTTCATTACTTACTCGCTCATCTTGTATTCCAAAAAAGCCCTCAGATGCACTGTATAATTGCATAAATGCTACTTTGTTATTATTAAATAGCTGATCAAATAATTCTTTGTAGGGCGTAAAACTTACACCGCCGTGAAAATATACTTCTAAGTTTGGCCAAACATCTTTTAAGTTATCCGTTTTTTTAATTTCTAAAATCCGTTTTATTAAAACTAACATCCAGCTTGGAACTCCGGCTAAACTCGTTACGTTTTCATTTGCCATCGAATTTGCCATTTGTTCCAATTTATCTTCCCAATTATCCATCAATGCAATATGAACATCTGGTGCTCTAAAATACTCAGCCCACATGGGTAAATTTTGAATTATAATAGCACTTACATCCCCATGATACGATTTATAATCTCCAAAGTCATCTGTTTTAAAACTACCACCTAATGCTAAATTTTTTCCTGTAAATAATTTAGTATCTGCATTATTGATGCACTGAAATGTAATCATATCTCTACCACCATTATAATGACAGCCATTTAAAAACTCTTTACTAACCGGTATAAATTTACTTTTATCAGTTGTGCCGCTACTTTTTGCAAACCATTTTATATCGGTATTCCATAATAAATTTTGTTCACCTCTCCGGGTACGTTCAATATATGGTTTTAACGTTTCATAATCTTGTGTGGGAATTTGTTGTTTAAATTGCTCATAATTAGTTATGGCTATGAAATTATGTAGCTTCCCAAATTCAGTATCCTTAGCGGATGAAACTAAGTTATTTAGCCATTCATCTTGCACATCATGAGGGTATTTCATGAAGAGCTCAATTTGATGCATGCGTTTTTTCATGAGCCATGATGCTATAGAGTTTAGAATAGCCATTTATTTTTTGTAATTATTTAAAAACGATTCAAAGCTATTTAAGTCCATCGCGTTTAGGCAATGTTCTTTTGTTAGCATTCCTTTTCTTGCAGTTAGTGTTCCATAATGCATATCATGGTAACCTTTTAATTGATGCGCATCTGGATTGATTGAAATCATAACCCCTTTTTCTAAACAGTATGGAATCCATCGCCAATCAATATCTAAACGGTAAGGATGCGCGTTTAATTCAATCACTACTTTATTTGCCGCACACGCATCAATAATTTTTTTATGGTTAATTGGATATCCGGGTCTACCTAATAATAAACGACCCGTTGGATGTCCTAAAATAGTGGTGTAGGGATTTTCAATTGCTTTTAATAAACGAGTTGTTGCTTTTTCTTCATCCATTTTTAAATTGGCATGAACGGAAGCAACAATGAAGTCAAATGTTTTTAAAATATCTTCTTCATAATCTAAATCGCCATTTCCTAAAATATCGCTTTCAATACCTTTAAATATTTTAAATGGAAATAATTTTTGGTTCAACTTTTCTATTTCTTGATGCTGCAATAAAACGGTTTCAACTTTTAAACCATCTGCATAAAATGCTGTTTGTGAATGATCACAAATTCCTAAATATTGATAGCCTAAATCTTTGCAATAGGTTGCCATCTCTTCAAGTGTATTCATACCGTCACTATAAGTTGAGTGATTGTGCAGAATACCTTTTAAGTCGGTTAATTCAATCAATTTTGGTAAATGATTATTTTTTGCTTTTTCTAATTCAAACAATCCTTCGCGCAACTCTGGCGCGCAATATTGAATGTTTAAATTTGAGTAAATAGCTTCTTCCGAATCATATTTTTTGGTTTCTAAAGCTTTATAATTTATTCCATCTAAATGTTCTTTAGTAGAAGAAGTCTCTACTAATTTTCTATAAAAAACGTTGGCGTTAACTTGAATAAAATTTACAGGAATAGTTTCAGAGTAGAATTCATCTAAATCCATACTTTCATCACCCACTAAAATATCAATTTCTTCAATCACCTCGCATTTGCGATACATAGCGCCAGTGAATGTTACTAATTCTGTTTGTTGTTTAATGGCATCAATAATAGGTTGCCCAATTTTTTCAGCGTAAGCGTAATGAAACCAACCTGTATTTTTTATTTTAAATTCAATATTCTGAATGATGGTGTTTTGGGTTTTTTCTCCAAATCCTTTCAATTCAATTAATCTGTTTTCGTGGCATGCGTATAGTAAATCCGTTACACTTTCTAATTCTAATTCCTGCCAAAGTTGCCTTACTTTTTTAGGCCCTAAACCTTTTACACCTAACATTTCAATTACGCCAGCGGGTGTTTTGGTAATTAAATCTTGAAGTTCTTTTGTAGTTCCAGTGGTTGTAAAATCAATTATTTTTTCTGCTAAACTTTTACTGATACCATCAATTTTAGTTAATTCATCAACGCTTTGGTTGTTTAAGTCTAATCGCGTTTTTCCTAATTTGTAAGCAGCAGCGCTTATTGCTTTTACCTTAAATGGATTTTCATTATGAAGCTCCATTAGTTTAGCAGTAATTTCTAAAGCATCCGCTATATCTTCTGTAGTCATCATAAATAGAGTTCAGCAAATTTTAAATCATAAGGGTTGGTAATTTTTATGTTTTCAAAATTACCTTGCACCAAATTGATGGTTTCTTCCATACCTTCCAAAACAGTAGCGTCATCAGTAAAAAACGGAGTATAATTCTGTTCAAATGCTTCCTTAATTTTTGACACCAAAAAACATTGAGGTGTTTGCACAATTTTGTAATCATCCCTACTTACCGCTTTATTAATTCCATTTGTAACCATTCTTAAACTTTCGTTAATTGGCGAAATTGGAATAGCATTTCCTTTTTGTGCAGCAGTTTCAAAACAACGTTTAATAGTTTCTACAGATACAAATGGCCGCGCAGCATCATGAATTCCAACTATATCATTTTTATTACTAATACAGTTTAGTCCGTTTTTTACCGAATGAAATCGTGTTTCGCCTCCAATTACTGTTTTAATATTTTTATCCGGAAAATATTCTGCTAACATAAAATTAGCATCTGTTAAATAATCTTTATGAAGGCAAACAACAACATGAATGAATTCATCAAATTCTAAAAATTTCTCGATGGTATGAATTAAAATAGGTTTCCCTTTTATTTCAATAAATTGTTTGGGAACCGTTGATTGCATTCTTGAACCAGTTCCTCCAGCAACAATAATCACATTATAATGGGAATTCATAATTAATAAGTTTTAAATATATTATAATAGCTCCTTCGTTAGCTCAATATTTATATCAATGATGGTAGGAGACCTTGTTCAATTACTATTTTTTACAATTTGTCAAAATTAACTATTTTGAGCATTACTTATGATCTAAAAAACAACTTGCAAGTAAATGTTGGCGTATTTTTATTTTGTATCGTGTAAGTCATTTAACTAACATAAAACTGTTTACAAGTACATTTTTTGCTGATAAACTTACTGTTTTTTTTGTTTTAGTTTTGCTTTAAGCCATAAAACAACTAATCTAATCTATTATTAAATCATATTTTTATGAATAGAGTTTACGCAAAGCTATTTTTAATAGCAGTATCTGCGGTTGTTACACATAGCTCAAGTGCTCAATTATCTGTTACCGCTCAAGCTAGTGGTTTAAAGTATTTGGGCGATATAGGAAAAAAAAGTAACGCAAATTACTTTAATAACTTACGATTGGGCTATGGTTTTGGTATTGAGTATAGAATAGGAAAAGTACTTGGTATCGGAGTTGATGGGTTATACAGTAATCTTTCTGGCAGTGATAATGATAAAACGTCACATTTAAATTTTCAATCTACTATTTTGGGTGGTGGATTAAATGTTTTTGCCTTTTTTGACAAACTAGGGGAAACTCAAAAGGCCGTTTCTCCTTATTTTCATGCCGGTATTGGTTATATGATGTTTGATGCTTATGGCGATTTAAAAGATAAAAATGGAAAATTTTATAATTACTGGAACGATGGTTCAATCCGAGATCAAGTTGATATTCCTGCAAATTTGCAAAGTGCAAATGTCATTAAAAGAGATTATTCCTATGAAACGCAATTAAAAGATTCTGCTGTTAGCTATGCAAGAAATACATTATTTATCCCTTTGGGCATTGGAGCAAAATTTCAAATGGGTTATCGTTCTAGTTTGCGAATAGGCATGGTATATAATCTTAGCATGACTGATTACATTGATAATTTTAAAAGTGGAGGAAATGACAGCTGGGCTTCAGCGAGTGTTGCTTTAAATATTCATTTTGGTAAAAAACCAAAAGACGTGTACAGTAATGTGGACTTTAGTGCAGTTGATAATATGGATAGTGATGAGGATGGCGTAAATGATTTATTAGATAAATGCTTAGGCACTCCAAAAGGTGTAAAAGTAGATGGCGATGGTTGCCCGGATGATAAAGATAATGATGGCGTATATGATTATATGGACAAAGAATTGGGTTCAAAAAAAGGAGCTACAGTAGATGGTAATGGAGTAACTATTGATGAAGAGGCTTTAGCTAAGCGTCAATTGGAATGGGATAGCTTGTCAAATGAAAGAAGTGAAGGATTTAATAGTACTCCTAGTCTAACCTACTTAATAGAAATAGAAGCTAAGGCAAAAGATAATCAATTAAAATCGGGGAAAGTTTCTAAAATACCAGCAGAATTTATTGAAGCAGATTATAATAACGACGGAACGATTTCAGTAGCAGAAATTACAAAAACAATAGACAGTTTTTTTGAAGGAGAAAATTCATTTAATGTTGAAAAGATAAATAAGCTCATCGACTATTTCTTTGAGCAGTAAATTAAAAATATGAAATAGCTATGTTTTCTAAAATATTAAAAAATGAAGATAAACAGGCTAAACCAGCCCGAATCAATTTCGGGGCAAGTTATGACAACTAAAACCATATAATATCTGCATATGATAAAACCATTTATTATTTTTATTAACACAATAGGTGTTTTTTTATTCAGTTTTTTGGCTGGTGATTCGCCCGTGACTATTTCCGGCAATTTCCCAAAAAGCGCAGCAGCAGCAACCGAATTTACTGCAGAAATAAAAATAAATAAAGCTAACATTGGAGGTTTTGCCAAACTGCAATTAGAAGTACCTGATGGTTTTACGGTTAAGGAAATAGATAGTAAGACAGGTAACTTTTCTTTTACGGGAAATATTGCTAAAATAATATGGACAGGAATGCCTAGTGATTCTGAATTTTCTGTAAAATTTGCTATTACTGCCGATGCTAATGTAAATGGTGTAAAAACATTTGCTTCAAAGTTTTCTTTTGTAAATAATAATGTGAAAGAGGTGGTTGAAATGATCCCTGCTGAAGTAACAATAAGTAATAGTAATTCTGGCGAGGCAATTGTAACAACGACATCTCAAAGTGTTTTAGATTCAGTGCCCGTTATTGTTGACGCTGCTAATACATCTACATCAACTCCTTCTTTTGAAAATTTAAACGAACCTAATTCAACGATTATTTGTTCAAGAGTTTTTTCAGAAGGATCTTCAGCAAATGAAGTAAATGTTGAGGTAAAAATAAAGAAAGGAAGTATAAAGGGTTTTGCAAAATTTCAGGAAGCATTACCTGCTGGATTTAATGCAAAATCTGTAAAAACAAATGGTAGTTCTTTTTCCGTTTCTGATGGAAAAATTAAATTTGTTTGGGTTTCATTGCCTGCTGATGAAGAGCTATTAGTTTCGTATATTTTAGAAAAAACTAGTCAGCTTTCTGAAGAAGTAAAATTAGATAATGGAGAATTTTCATATCTTGAAAATGAACAAAGTAAAAAAACAAAACTACCAGTAGACGTTATTGAATTTAAGGCTACTACTGAAATTACAAAAAATGATTCAACTGAAAAGAATAAAGAGGCAGTATCTGCTGAAACCGCAGTGACTAAAGAACCTGCAAAAACTGAGACCGTATCTACAACGGTAGAATCTATAAAAACAGAAACAAAAGAAGTTGTTGCGAAAAAAGAAGGAAACGTGAACTATAATGTTCAAATTGGTGCTTTTAAAAATGCAATTCAATCAGATGTATTAGCAAAAATGTTTAAAATTACTGAAACTATAAAAAGTGAAATGTCTGAAGGTTTAAATAAATTTATGGTTGGAAATTTTAGTGAATATAAAGAAGCTCGCTCTCACAGAGAAGTTATAAAGCAAAAGGGTTGCATTACTGCTTTTGTAGTAGCTTATAATGGAGCTAAAAGAATTACAGTGCAAGAAGCTTTAATGATCACTAATCAAAAATGGTTTAAATAATTCAAGTAAAAATGACTGCATAAACTAAATAAATGCTAAAAAAAATACTTTTCATACCATTTTTATTCACTTGCTTTTTAATGAAAGCTCAAATAGATACTGCTATAAAAAGTGCTGTTACTGAAGTATCGAAACAAATTGTAAAAGAAAAAAAGTCTGATAAAAATAATTTGCAACCACCTGCTTTAGGTGATATTATTAAACCTAAAATTTCTTTAGGTGCAGGAATGCTATCTTTTCATGGCGACTTATATGCAAAGCATTATCAAGCTCCTTGGACTGGTCGAATTGGGTATGATTTAAATATTTCTCAACGATTATTTAAATCAGTACAACTAAATTTTAATATTTTATTCGGAAAATTAGGTGCTAATGAATGGACGGATAATCGTCAAGAAAATTTTCAATCAGAAATCCGATCAGGAGGTTTAAGTTTGCTTTATGATTTTGGAAATTTCATTCCTGAAAGTTATGGAATTCGCCCTTGGGTTTCTGTAGGATTTAATTCGTTGGAGTTTTTATCAAAGACTGATTTGTTTGATAGATATGGAAATAGGTATCATTATTGGAGTGATGGCTCAATTAAGAACATTGCCGAAAGTGCATCTACAGCTTCACTAGCGGTCAATATTAACAGAGATTACGTTTACGAAACAGATATTCGAGAATTGAATAAAGACGGCTTTGGTAAATTTCAGGAACGCGCACTTGCAATTCCAATTGGGGCAGGCGCTCTAATAAAAGTAACTGATAGATTTGATTTTAAAATAGGATTTCAATATTATTTTACAACTACAGATTATATTGATGGTATTACTAATAAAAGTATTGATAAAAGAAGCGGTACAAAACAAAAGGATAATTTTGTTTATACTTCCTTTGCTCTGCAATATGATTTGGTATTAAAGAAAAAATCTAAATCGGATACCTTACCTAAAGATTATTTTGACAATGTTGATTGGCTTGCAATTGATGCTGCTGACGATGATGAGGATGGTATAAAGGATTTAGTAGATAATTGCCAAGGCACACCAAGTGGAGTGAAGGTAGATGATTTTGGTTGTCCATTTGATGATGATAAAGATGGCGTTGCAAATCATATGGATGATGAGTTAGCAACACCGGAAGGAAGTGAAGTAAATACAAGTGGTGTTGCATTAACAGATGAATATTGGCAGAAGTGGTATAACACTTACATTGATAGTGGTAATGTTGTTAAGACCGAAATTTTGGATAATTTTTATGCTGTTAAAAAAGATAGCAGTTCCGTTAAAAAAACAGAATCTTCTAAAAATGATGTACAATATACAATTGAGTTAGTGCGTTATTCTGGGCCTGTTCCTGATGATGAAA
>JBIKOX010000285.1:0-2697 GCA_044357775.1 Bacteroidia bacterium
GCCTTGAGAATCAGCATTAATTAATTTAACATAGGTGTTTTCTGGGACACCAAAATATTCATAGGCACTACCATCAGTAAAATCAATACGTAGTCTTTTAACGGCGTATTGTATATCAGCAATATTCGAATTAGTTGTTGTATTAACGTACTCAGAATGATTTGCCGCAATCGTTTCAGGAGCTATACTAACTAAAAAATGATACGCTTCAATGATACGCTTGCTTTTTTCTTCTGCATCTAATTTTTGTAATTCGTCGTCCTGAATTTTATCTGGATGATATTCTTTCATGAAATTACGATACAAACTTTTTAACTCAGAAAGCGTCACTGCTTTATCCACACCTAATAATTTACGATATTCAATAACTTTCCTCATTTTATATTAATTAATTGACCATTATCTTACAACCTATTATTTAACAATAGGCATCAATATTTTTAGCAAATATACTATTTAATTATTGGCTTAAATGCAAAGAAAAAACAAACAATATTTATCAATTTTAAAATTACACGTGTTAATCTTTTTTATACATTTACAATATTGAAAAAACTAATTCCAATATTATTTTTATCAGCCTACCTAGTTTCGACAACTGAGTTACATGAGTTTTTTAAGTTACCAAAATTAGTAGAGCATTATATTGAAAATAAATCTGAGGATAATAAAATAACCTTAATTGATTTTATGGTCATGCATTATTGTAATTTAGATGACGGAGATAAATCAAAAGACAGGCAATTACCTTTTAAATTGAACAATAAATGCGAAAATATTATCAATATAGGTTTTAATTCATTTCATACTATTCAAATTTCACTTAAATCTGAACCAATTGAAGCAAATTCTTATAACATTGATACTATTGATTTTATAACTTCCTCTTATCTATCTTCTATATGGCAACCGCCAAAATCTTGTTAATTATCATTTAATTTTTGAATTTCATTAATACGAAAGTGTTATGATTTTTAATATTTTAATTCTATTTAATAAATCTTAATAAAATATTTATGCTAAATAAAATTATTGAATTTTCTATTAGAAATAAACTCATTGTAGGTGTTTTTGTAATTGCTCTCATTGGTTACGGCAGCTATGAATTAACCAAATTACCGATTGATGCTGTTCCAGACATCACTAATAACCAAGTTCAAGTTATAACAGTAGCCCCTTCTTTTGGTGCTACAGATATTGAACGTCTCGTTACTTTTCCCATAGAACAAGCAAATAATAATATATCAGGTTTAAAGGAAATCCGAAGTTTTTCTCGTTTTGGCTTATCGCTTGTAACCATTGTGTTTGATAATGAAACTGATATTTATTGGGCGAGACAACAGGTGGCTGAACGCTTACAGCAGATACAATCACAAATTCCTCAAAGTATAGGACAACCAGAACTGGCACCTGTAACAACAGGATTGGGCGAAATATACCAATATATTGTTAGAGCGAAAGAAGGTTACGAAAACAAATACAATGACACTGAATTAAGAACCATACAAGATTGGTTAGTTCGCCGACAATTATTAGGAGTAAAAGGTGTGGCTGAAGTTAGCAGTTTTGGTGGTAAACTAAAACAATTTGAAATTGCTATAAACCAAAATAAACTGCAATCATATAATATAACTATTAATGATGTATTCTCTGCACTTGAAAAAAATAATCAAAATACGGGAGGATCTTATATTGAAAAAGGACCAACTGTTTTATTTATTAGAACTGAAGGATTAATTGGAAGCGAGAATGATATAAATAATATTTCCATAAAGGCTACTAAAGATGGTACACCTTTGTTAATAAAAGATGTAGCTGAAGTAAAAATTGGCTATGCTACTCGCTATGGCGCCATGTGTTATAATGATAAAGGTGAAGTTTCGGGAGCAGTTGTAATGATGTTAAAAGGCGCTAATAGTAGTGAAGTTATAAAAAATGTAAAAAATCGAATTGCTCAAATACAAAAAACATTACCAAAAGGAGTTGTAATTGAACCATTTTTAGATAGAACAAAAATGGTAAACAATGCAATTGGAACTATTGAAAAAAATTTATTAGAAGGTGCATTAATAGTCATTTTTGTGTTAGTGCTATTTTTAGGAAATTTTAGAGCAGGATTATTGGTTGCTTCCGTTATTCCTTTAGCCATGCTATTTGCCATCATCTTAATGAACACATTTGGAGTAAGCGGAAACTTAATGAGTTTAGGCGCTTTAGATTTTGGTTTAATAGTAGATGGTGCCGTAATTATTGTTGAAGCCGTCATGCATCAACTTACTCACAATAAAAAATTCAAAGATATTACTCAAATAAATCAAGAGCAAATGGATACAGAAGTGAATCTGTCTGCAAGTAAAATGATGAATAGTGCTGTATTTGGACAAATAATAATTTTAGTAGTGTATTTACCAATATTTACTCTACAAGGAATTGAAGGTAAAATGTTTAAACCCATGGCACAAACGGTTGCCTTTGCTCTGCTGGGTGCTTTTATATTATCGCTTACTTATATACCCATGATGAGCGCTTTATTTTTAAGTAAAAAAACAAAGCATAAACCTAATATATCAGATAGGTTGATGAGCAAAATAGAAAGTGCATATCAAAATACATTACTAAAAGTATTACACTATCCAAAAATGGTTATTTCATTTGTTGTAATACTATTTAGTTCTGCTATTGTTACTTTAACATTTT
>JBIKOX010000117.1:0-9632 GCA_044357775.1 Bacteroidia bacterium
AAATATTAGGAGTTCATATGATTGGTCCTCGCACCGCTGATATGATTGCAGAAGCAGTGGTAGCTATGGAATTTAGAGCAAGTGCCGAAGATATTTCTCGCATGAGTCACGCTCATCCAACATTTACTGAATGCTTAAAAGAAGCGGCTTTAGATGCAACTGGCAAACGTGCCTTACATATTTAATACTAAGTATAAAGATCAAAGTATTAAGAATGGTTCGTCCACTTAATACTTTTTCTTTTTTATGGGCTATATAATCAATCTTGATACTTAGTACTTTTATCTTTAATACTTAAAAATATGACTGAAGAATTAGACCAAAAAACATATCCGATTGGTAAAGCACAAAACCGTGAATTCACAAAAGAGGTTTTATATCAATCCATTTTAATGATTGAATCGGCGCCTATTAGACTGCGTCAACGAATTACAACGTTAAACGAAGAAGAACTAGAATTAAAATACCGCGAAGGGAGTTGGACTGTGAGACAAATTGTTCATCATGTAGCAGACTCTCATATGAATATGTGGATTCGTTTCAAACATGCGCTAACGTATGATAACCCAACTATTCAACCTTACAATCAAAATGTGTGGGCAGATTCAGCAGATTATAAATCAGCGCCATTAGAAAGTTCATTACTTATTTTTGAAGGAGTTCAAATGCGTTTTTCAAATTTATTAAAAACCATGAGCGAAGATGATTTTAAAAGAACTTACATTCATCCTGAATATAACAAGCAATTTATTTTAGGAGAAGTAGTGCAATTATATGCTTGGCATGGCATGCACCATGTAGCGCAAATAGAAGGGATTTTTAAGTAATTCGTTCGCGGTTGCTTCTCAAATTTACTCGAATTAGCTGCTTGTAATTAGATAATCCTCGTAGCAAAAAGCACTAAAATGATTTTAATAAGGATGCTATTTTATCTTTACCAATGTTGCATTTTATTGATTCATTAATCTTTTTGGATCATCAACATTTAATAATAAGTACATCACTTATTGTTAATAGAATATAATTTATAAAAAAACATAAATGCTAAATTTAAATACAATTTTTACCCTATTTTTATGTGTTGATAATTTTAAAATCATAAAATGAAAAAATATATTGTAATAATTTGTCTGGGCATTGCTTCTGTTTTTGCTTTTAATTTTTCGCAGGATTATTTTGAAGTGTCCAAAAATTTAGATGTATTTAATACACTGTATCGCGAATTAAATATTGCTTATGTTGATGAAACAAAGCCGGGATTGTTAATGAAAACAGGTATTGAAGCTATGTTAGCATCTTTAGATCCTTACACAAATTATTATACAGAAAATGATATTGAGGATTATAGATTTATGACCACAGGCGAATATGGTGGTATTGGCGCATTAATACAAGATGTAAATAATAAAATAACAGTTACAGAACCTTACGAAAATTTTGCAGCATTCAAAGCCGGATTGAGAGCTGGGGATGAAATTACTGAAGTAAATGGAATTAATGTTGCTGGAAAAAAAACGCAAGATATTACAAACATGCTTAAAGGCCAGGCGGGAACACCTATTAAACTAAAGGTAATTCGCTTAGGAAAAAATACACCATCCGAAATAAACTTAAATCGCGAGGAGATAAAAGTAAAAGCAGTTCCTTATTTTAATATGTTAAACCAAGAAGTTGGCTACATTAAATTAACTAGTTTTACAGATAATTGCTCGGGCGAAGTAAAGGATGCTTTATTAAAATTAAAAGAACTTAATTGCAAATCGCTCATATTAGATTTACGAGGAAACCCAGGTGGATTATTAAACGAGGCAGTAAATATTGTTAACTTATTTGTAGATAAAAGCAATGAGGTAGTGTCAACAAAGGGAAAAGTAAAAGATTGGAATAAGCAATATTTTTCGCTTTATGCGCCAGTAGACACGCAAATTCCATTAGTAGTATTAGTAGATAATAATTCAGCATCTGCTTCAGAAATTGTATCAGGCGCCTTGCAAGATTTTGATAGAGCTGTAATTGTAGGACAACGTTCGTTTGGAAAAGGCTTAGTGCAACAAACAAGAGATTTGACGTATAACACAAAATTAAAAGTTACGGTTGCTAAATATTATATTCCAAGTGGACGCTGTATCCAAGCTCTCGATTATACGCATAAAGATGAAGATGGAAGGGTTGATAAAGTGCCAGACTCTTTAATTACAGCATTTAAAACAAAAAACGGTCGTATTATTTATGATGGTGCAGGTGTTCTTCCTGACTATAAAACAGAAGAAATAAAATACAGTAATATTTTGGCCACCTTAATTTCAAAAAATCATATATTTTCTTTTGTAAATTATTATTTAATGAAGAATCCACAATATAAAACAACGGCCGCCGAGGTGTCGCTTTCGGATACCGATTACAATGAATTTATGTCCTACTTAAAAGGAAAAGATTATAACTACAAAACACAAAGTGATTTTGCTTTAGAAGATTTAAAACTAGATGCCTCTAACGAAAAATATTATGAAAGTATCAAGGTTGAATATGAAGCATTATTAAGTAAGTTAAACGCAAACAAAAAAGATGATTTAATTCGCTTTAAAACGGAGATAAAACAATTTATTGAGGAAGAATTAGCTTCGCGCTTTGAATTTCAGAAAGGACGCATTGAGACTTCTTTGAAAAATGATTTTGATGTGAGTGAGGCAAAAAAATTATTAGCAGATAAACAAAAAATAACATCCATTTTAACAACAATAGAAAAACCTACAAAACCTTTTAATCCAAATAAAAAATTTTAAGACCAAGTACTTATTTGCACTTAGTTGATGGATTAAATTTGAAAATATCATTAATTAAGCTATTTTTGACGACATTAATATTTTAAAATTAAATTATCATGGGAAAAGGTGATCAAAAAACAAGACGTGGAAAAATCCAAGTAGGTTCATTTGGAAATGTACGTCCGCGAAAAAAAACTAAGGCAATTACTAAAGAGCAAATAGCAGAAAGTGCAGCAGCTAAAAAAGCAGCACCAGATTCGGACGCGCCAAAAAAAGTAGCAACAAAAAAAGTGGCTACAAAAAAAGCAGCCAAATAAATTTTAAAAGCCGCTTTCATAGCGGTTTTTTTATACTTCTATTTTACCATACTAATTGTTTACATAGCTCGATTGTAGTAAATAATTAAAAGAGGCAATCATTTTCATAAATATAAAAAAAGTTGTTTTTAAATCGTGACTTATTTTCAGCCCGACAAAATTAAAATTGGTGTATTAGGTGGCGGACAGCTTGGCCGGATGATGATTCAAAGCGCCATCAATTATAACCTGTATATCTGTTGTTTAGATCCAGATGCTAATGCCCCATGTAAAGCTATTGCAAATGAGTTTACAAAAGGTAGTTTAACAGATTACGACACGGTTTTTAAATTTGGAAAAGACAAAGATATCATCACCATTGAAATTGAAAATGTTAATGTAGAGGCCTTAAAAGATTTACAAAAACTTGGAAAAAAAGTTTTTCCTCAGCCCGAAGTGATAGAAATTATCAAGGATAAAGGTCTGCAAAAAATGTTTTACCAACGCAACGATATCCCAAGCCCCGATTTTTTTTTAGTAGAAAATAAAACACAAATTGAAAAGTATAAAGATTTCTTCCCATTCTTTCAAAAATTACGCACTGGCGGTTACGACGGAAAAGGGGTTGTAAAATTGGGACATCCAAATAAAATAGAGCATGCATTTGAGGCTCCAAGTGTACTTGAGCGATTAGTAGATTTTGATAAAGAAATTTCGGTAATTGTAGCTCGCAACGAAAGTGGTGAATGTAAATGTTTCCCGGCGGTAGAGTGTGAATTTAATCCGGAAGCAAATCTTGTAGAGTTTTTGTTTTCGCCCGCAAATATTAAAAAAAGTATTGATAAGCAAGCGACTGAAATAGCCATAAAAATTGCTGAAAAATTAAATATTGTAGGTCTTTTAGCAGTAGAATTATTTGTCACTAAAGATGGTAAAGTACTGGTAAATGAAGTAGCTCCTCGTCCTCATAATAGCGGACATCAAACTATTGAGGGAAATATCACTTCTCAATTTGAACAACATTTACGAGCCATATTAAATTTACCTTTAGGTGATACAAGTATTATAAAACCCGCCGTGATGATTAACTTATTAGGTGAAAAAAATAACGAGGGTCCCGCAAAATACGAAGGGCTAACAGACGCAATAAAATACAAAGGTGTGTACGTACATTTATACGGCAAAACAACTACAAAGCCTTTTCGTAAAATGGGCCATATCACTGTGATAGATGATGATTTAAATTTGGCGAAGATGAAAGCAATAACAGTAAAAGATTTAGTGAAGGTAATTTCCTAGCACTATAAACTGAGAACTAAAAACTAATAACTTAAAAAGATATGGTAGGTATTATAATGGGAAGTAGCAGTGATTTAAAAATCATGAGTGACGCAGCAGATTTTCTAAAAAAATTAAATATTCCACATGAGTTAACAATTGTATCAGCTCATCGAACTCCTGAACGCATGTTTGAATATGCAAAAACAGCGCACGACAGAGGTTTAAAAGTTATTATTGCAGGAGCTGGCGGCGCAGCTCACTTGCCTGGCATGGTCGCATCACTAACGCCTTTGCCAGTTATTGGTGTGCCGGTTAAATCGAGTAACTCAATTGATGGTTGGGATTCATTACTATCAATTGTGCAAATGCCTAATGGTGTTCCGGTTGCAACCGTTGCAGTTAATGCTGCACAAAATGCCGGTATATTGGCTGCTCAAATTTTAGGTTGCCAAGATAAAGTCATTTTTGATAAACTTGTTTTATTTAAAGAGGAGTTAAAAGAAAAAGTAATGAAGAGCTTAGAGGAAATAAAAAAGTAATTTAATACTAGTTTTAGGGATTAGATTTTTATTAATTGCGATTTTTACCTCAAAAATGCTTGGTTATTTTTTTCAAAGCAAAATAGATTAAAAAAAATCATGTAATTTCAACATCTCTAAATTAACTAGATTACCGCATGGAATTAAATGAATTTCAACAACACATACTGCAAGGTATTCCCTCTGAATTGCCTCAACCAAAAGTTTACGAAAGCACGATTAATCATGCACCTAAGCGTAAGGATATTTTAAATAGCGAAGAAAAAAAATTAGCTATTCAAAATTCCCTTCGTTATTTTGATGCTAAGCATCATCCTGTTTTAGCTAAAGAATTTGCCGAAGAGTTAAGAACATTCGGACGAATTTACATGTACCGTTTCCGTCCGGATTATAAAATTTATGCGCGTCCTATACTTGATTATCCTCATCAATCCATTCAGGCAGCAGCTATAATGCATATGTTAAGTAATAATTTAGATTATGAAGTTGCGCAACATCCACACGAATTAATTACCTATGGAGGTAATGGCGCGGTTTTTCAAAACTGGGCTCAATACTTGCTAACTATGCAGTATTTAGCTACTATGACTGATGAGCAAACCTTAGCGTTATATAGTGGGCATCCCATGGGATTATTTCCATCTCATAAAGATGCGCCAAGAGTAGTTGTAACAAATGGTATGATGATTCCTAATTATAGTAAATCAGATGATTGGGAAAAGTTTAATGCATTAGGTGTAACTCAATACGGACAAATGACAGCGGGTTCATTTATGTATATTGGCCCACAAGGTATAGTTCATGGAACATGCATCACAGTGATGAATGCCGCAAGAAGAGTAGCCAAATCAGAAGAAGATAGAATAGGAAAATTATTTGTGACGTGTGGTTTAGGTGGTATGAGCGGCGCTCAACCAAAAGCAGCTAAAATTGCTGATTTGGTATCTGTAACAGCTGAAATTAATCCAAAAGCAGTTCACACGCGTCACTCGCAAGGTTGGGTTGATGAGGTGTTTGATAATTTAGATTTATTAATTCCTCGAATTAAAAAAGCACAAGCAAGTAAAGAAGCAGTATCATTAGCTTACCTAGGTAATGTGGTTGATTTGTGGGAATGTATTGTAAAAGCTGGCTTAAAAGTAGATATTGGCTCCGACCAATCATCACTTCATAATCCGTGGGCTGGAGGGTATTATCCTGTAGGTTTATCCTTAGATGAAAGTAACCAACTTATGGCTTCTAATCCTGCTAAATTTAAGGAGGAAGTTCAAAAAACGTTAATACGTCATGCAAATGCCATTAATACCTTAACTAGTCAAGGTATGTATTTTTTTGATTATGGAAATGCCTTCTTATTGGAAGCAGGAAGAGCTGGCGCAGACATTTATAAAATAGAAAAACCTATTAAAGGTGGACATGTTGGAGCAACTTTCCGATATAATTCTTATGTGCAAGATATATTAGGACCAATGTGTTTTGATTATGGATTTGGTCCTTTCCGTTGGGTTTGTACAAGCGCTGATGCAAGAGATTTACAAAAAACAGATGAAATTGCTTTATCTGTTTTAGAAGAAATTTATAAAACTGCACCACAAGAAATTAAACCTCAATTACAAGATAATATTGTTTGGATTAGAGATGCCATGAAAAACAATTTAGTGGTTGGTTCGCAAGCCCGAATTTTATATGCTGATAGCGAAGGCCGTGTAAAAATTGCTGAAGCAATTAATAAAGCCATTGCTAATAAAGAAATTTCCGCACCGGTTGTTTTAGGAAGAGATCATCATGATGTAAGTGGAACAGATTCTCCTTACCGAGAAACATCAAATATTTATGATGGTTCAAAATTTACAGCCGATATGGCAGTCCAAAATTTTGTTGGAGATAGTTTCCGCGGCGCAACTTGGATTAGTTTGCACAATGGCGGTGGTGTTGGTTGGGGTGAAGTAATAAATGGAGGTTTTGGTTTAGTGTTAGATGGAAGTGCAGATGCTGACAGGCGTTTAAAATCAATGTTGTTTTGGGACGTAAATAATGGTATAGCTCGTCGCAGCTGGGCTCGGAACAAAGAAGCAAATTTTGCTATAAAACGCGAAATGGAGAGAACACCTAATTTAAAAGTAACCATGCCAAATTTAGTAGACCAGAGCATTTTAAATGGTTTGTTTTAATTCAGACCTGTCAGGTTTTTAAAACCTGACAGGTCTTTTTACATTCATCATACGCAGATTCGTATATTCGTATTCAATTCGTAATAAAATATGTTCACAATAGATACCCACACTCATATTATTCCAAAGCACATTCCTGATTTTACAAAGAAATTTGGATATGGAAATTTTGTACAATTAGATCATCATCAACCAGGCAGAGCATGGATGGTGCAAGGAGATAAACGTTTTAGAGAAATTGAAGAAAACTGTTGGGATGCCGAAGTACGAATAAAAGAAATGGCAGAACATCAGGCCGATATGCAAGTGATTTGCACCATTCCTGTGATGTTTAGTTATGACGCAAAACCAAATGACTGTTTAGAGATTTCGCAATTTTTAAATGATGATATTGCACAAACCGTAAACCGTTATCCTGATAAATTTATTGGTTTAGCAACGGTGCCTATGCAGGACACAAAACTCGCTGTTCAAGAATTAGAACGTTGCATGAAGCTTGGTTTTAAAGGAGTTCAAATAGGTAGTAATATCAATAACATTAATTTAGGAGAGCCTCAATTTCATGAATTTTGGGCTGTCTGCGAAAAAACAAATGCGGCTATTTTAGTTCATCCTTGGCAAATGATGGGACAAGAATACATGACTAAATATTGGTTGCCATGGTTAGTAGGTATGCCGGCAGAAATTAGTCGCGCTATTTGCTCCATGATATTTGGTGGAATTTTTGAGAAATTCCCGAAACTAAAAGTATGCTTTGCACATGGCGGCGGTTCTTTTTTACCAACCATTAGTCGCATTGAACACGGGTGGGATTGCCGCCCAGATTTAGTTGCAATTGATAATGAATTTAACCCAAAAAAGTACTTAGGTAAATTTTGGGTAGATTCTCACGTATGCGATCATAAAATGCTACAATACATTATTGATTTGGTTGGCGCAGATAAAGTAGTTCAAGGTTCTGATTACCCTTTTCCATTAGGAGAAGCAGTACCCGGAACGTTAGTTCGTGAAGCACCTCTTTCTGATAGTGAAAAAACAATCATTATGGGAACAGCTGCTAAATCTTGGCTATCCATATAAATTGTCAGTTCGAGCGCAGTCGAGAACTTAGAAGGTTCATCAAGTGCGCTTCCCGACTTCGCTCGAAGCGACAGCACACAGTCGTATAATTTTTTAAACGAACTCATACACAGATTCGTATATTCGTTCCCAATTTGTAATCATCAATTCGTAATTAAAATCGTATGTCTCACTTCACCGATCACCAGCTAAAGTTATTAACCTCAGCTGAAGGAAAAACTTTAAAAAAAGTAGTAATCTATTTTTGGGTTAATCGCTTTAATCCCGATGCTCAAGTTGATTTAATTGATAATGTAGAATTAGTATTTACCGATGATACTAACCTGGTAATTACCTGTAATGATGAAAGTACAGGAATTGATGTTATTAAAGATTTTAGTTTTGAGGAAGAAAAAACACAACTCAAACAAGAATTTGGTGATAAAATTAAAATGATTCCAATAGATGCATCTACAACAAAAATGTGGACAGATGTAATTGGAGAAACAATTGAAGCTTTTGAATTGAGTAGAGAAGATGAACAATTTTTAAATGATGCTCTTATTATCAGTTTTGGAGTCGAAAAACGCTCAATTGGCATAAGCCAAAACGACGGATTAATAATTGATTATTGGGAAGATATTTAATTAAAAGACTGTACTTGGACTTGCTGCGCTTTCCGTAAGATTATTTATCGATAATAAATCTTTCTTTATTATTGTATTAATGTCCTTAATGCTAATAACTTAAGTATAATTATAGCGGTATTAAAGTAGTGAAATTAAAAAGTCTTATTTAGAATAATTATAAATTACGGATGGTGTTAATAAAATTTAAAAAATACGTTTTACATATATAACATTCTGTTATTTTTGCACGGAAGTTTTTTGTCATTAAATTGTCATTAAGCTACACTTAAAACACAAAATTAGATATAATTCTATGCATAATAATATGTCTCATTTCTCTTTAAAATCCTTATTTGGCGCGGTTTTTCTATTTTTTGCTTTCTCCTTTGGCTTGAAAGCACAAGATGGCGCTAAAATTTATAAGCAAAATTGCGCAGTTTGTCACGCGCTGACAGATCAAAAGTTAACTGGACCTGGTTTAGCAGGAATCTTCGATCGCGCGCCCAAAGGTGATTGGTTAAATAAATGGATTTTGAATAACGAAAAGTTAATCAAATCGGGTGATGCTTACGCTAACAAAATTTACAATGAAAATGGTAAAGCTGCAATGACTGTTTTTGAAGGTCAATTGACCGACAAAGATGTAGAAGCAGTTATAGCTTATATTAAAAATCCGCCGCCGCCTCCAGGAGCAACAGCAGGCGCAGCAGCTGCAGGACCTGCAACTGAAAAAGAAGAAGTAAAAGGTGGCATTGATCCTTTATACTTATTATTAGGTGCTATTGTAATTATTGCAATTATTATTGGTGCCTTGCGCAGTGTTCGTCATTCTTTACAAAACTCTTACAATCGTAAAGAAGGTAAAGCAGAATCTGAAGAAATTACTTTCGGT
>JBIKOX010000118.1:0-9582 GCA_044357775.1 Bacteroidia bacterium
AAATTTAATTGACGTTGTAAAAACAAAAATAAATTTAGAAACAAATCGTGTGCAAGGTTACTTGCAATATGTATTTATTAAAGAATTACGCGATTCATCAACTATTACAACAACTTTTGGAGCCCGTGCAAATTACTGGGACTATAACAAACAAACTGTTGTGTCACCACGAATTACCTTATCCTTTAAACCCTACTGGAAACGAGATATGGTATTTAAAGCATCTTGGGGTTATTACTATCAGCCACCATTTTATAGAGAGATGCGTGGCTTTGACGGAAAATTAAATCCAACAATTAAAGCGCAACAATCTGTCCATTATTTATTGTCGGGCGATTATAATTTTAGATTATGGCACAGACCTTTTAAAGTAATTTTAGCAGGTTACTATAAAGAAATGAAAGATTTAATTCCTTATGAAATTGATAATACGCGCATTCGTTATTTTGCGAAAAATAATTCGGTTGGTTATACAACGGGCGGTGATTTAAGAATTAATGGTGAGTTTATTAAAGGAATAGAGTCGTGGGCTACTATTGGTTTTTTAAAAACTATGGAAAACCTCAGTGACGATAGAAAAGTAACTTATTTTAATGCCGCTGGAGATAGCATCATCAATGGTTATACGTTTGATACAAAAGTTGCTGATAGCAGTGTGGTAAATCCAGGTTATATTCCTCGTCCTACTGACCAGCGCATCACTTTTGGAATGTTTTTTCAGGACTATATTCCAAAATTGCCAGCATGCAAAATGTATTTAAATATGCAATTTGGCACAGGTTTACCATTTGGACCGCCAGGTCATGAACGTTGGAAACAAATATTTAGAATGCCTCCTTACAGAAGAGTTGATATTGGTTTTGCTTACCAAATTATAAAAGAGGATAAACCTTTGCCAAATAAAAATCCTTTTCATTTTTGTAAAGCTATGTTTATGAGCGTCGAAATTTTTAATTTATTGCAAGTAAATAATACGGTTTCTTATACTTGGATTGCCGATGTAACTAACAGGCAATATGCTGTTCCAAATTACCTTACCCGTAGAATGCTTAATTTAAAATTACAGGTTAAATTTTAATAATGAGATTTTGGGCTTTTGCATTGCAAAAAATACATCGTAAAAAAAATCGTGCACTTATTAAATCCTCGGACAACAATTAAATTAGTAAACAATTTGAAGTTTAAAACATTTTAAGTATTCCATTCATTTTAATAGACTTCCTCCTAAATTTAAGTACTATATAAAATGGCAACACAAAAAAATAAATTTAGGGATAAGCCTGCTGATGAAACAGTTGCTGATGAAAAAACGTTTGATAAAAATGATATTGAGGAAACGGTATCAACTACTTCAAAAAACAAAGCAAAATCTACTACTAAAAACTCTACTGATTCAACAGTAAAAAAAAGTGATTCAAAAGTAGCTCAAAAAGAAGAAAAAATATCGCTATTAGATCGCTGGAATAAAGCAGTTTCTATTTATCAAGATGAAAAAATGCAAAAGTTATTGGGCTTGCTGCTAATACTAGCTGGCGGCTATTTATTTATAGCGTTTTTTTCCTATTTTTTTACGTGGCAAGAAGATCAAGATAAGGTATTGGGTCCACTTTCTGAATTATTTGCGATTGATACTAAGGTAGTAAATTGGCTTGGTAAATTTGGCGCATTAGTTTCTCATTTATTTATGCATAAATGGTTTGGTGTTGCTTCCTTTATTTTAGTGCCAGTTTTTGTAGTTTATGGATTACAAAAAACACTAAATAGACAAATTACAAAACCTTCAGCTTTTACAGCTAAATGGTTGTTTTTTATGGTTTGGACAAGTTTAGTTTTAGCGTTTTTCTTTCAGGATAAATTGTTTTTCTTAGGTGGCGGTTATGGTTATATTTTAAATATTCAGTTATCAAATTACGTTGGAAGCATCGGTACTTTAGCAGTATTAGCATTTAGTATGTTAAGTTTTTTAGTATTGAGTATCAATATGAATTTTAATATTAAAAAAGACGTTCTTCCTAATTTAGATAATGAAGATATTATTGAAAGGGAATTAGAGGAAGATACACATAAAATTAATCCTCACGCATCAACCATTTACGATAAAGAACCTACTTTAACTAAAGAAGAAGAGGAAGCATTATTGAATTTTGAAATAATTTCAACTAATCAAGAAGTTGTTGAACAGCCAATTATAGAACCAGTAACAGAAAACATTCCTTTAGAAGTAGACAATGTAATAAAACAAGCTGACTCGACAAAAGATTTAGCTTTTGAAATTAATAATCCAAGTGCTGATGAAATAATTGTAGAACCTGCCTTTGTAAAAGAAGTTCCGGTCGAAAATCAAATAACACTAGATGATGAATTAAAAGCATCGCAACTCGTTGAAAAATTTGGTCAATATGATCCGACTTTAGATTTAGGTCATTATCAATTTCCTAGTCACGAATTATTAATTGATTACGGAACAGGAAACGGAAAAGTAAATAACGAAGAGTTAGTTGCCAATAAAGACAGAATTGTAAACACTTTAAAAAATTACGGAATTGAAATTGATCGTATCTCAGCAACTGTTGGACCAACTGTAACATTATACGAGATTGTTCCGGCAGCAGGAGTTCGTATTTCTAAAATTAAAAATTTAGAAGATGATATTGCATTAAGTTTAGCCGCTTTAGGTATTCGTATTATTGCGCCAATTCCTGGCAGAGGAACTATTGGTATCGAAGTGCCAAATCAAACACCTGAAATGGTACCAATGCGAAATATTATTGCGTCAGATAAATTTCAAAACACAACACATGATTTGCCAATTGCTTTAGGTAAAACCATTAATAATGAAATATTTATTGCCGATTTAGCAAAAATGCCTCACTTGTTAATGGCAGGTGCTACTGGTCAGGGTAAGTCTGTTGGATTAAATGCAATTTTAGTTTCACTACTTTATAAAAAACATCCGGCGCAAATTAAGTTTGTGCTAGTAGATCCTAAAAAAGTAGAATTAACTCTATTCAATAAAATTGAGCGTCACTTTTTAGCAAAACTACCAAACTCCGAAGATGCTATTATTACAGATAACACAAAGGTAATTCATACCTTAAATAGTTTATGTATTGAAATGGACAACCGTTATGCCCTTTTACAAGATGCCCAAGTAAGAAACATTAAAGAGTACAACGTTAAGTTTATTAATCGTAAATTAAATCCTAACGAGGGACATAAATATTTACCGTACATTGTATTGGTAGTTGATGAGTTTGCTGATTTAATTATGACTGCCGGTAAAGAAGTAGAAACACCTATTGCCCGTTTAGCTCAATTGGCTCGCGCTATTGGAATTCATTTAATTATTGCTACTCAGCGTCCGTCGGTAAATATTATTACAGGAACAATTAAAGCTAACTTCCCTGCTCGTATTGCATTTCGTGTAACAAGTAAAATTGATTCGCGCACAATTTTAGATGCTGGCGGTGCAGAACAATTAATTGGTAGAGGAGATATGTTGCTAAGTACAGGTAATGATTTAATTCGTATTCAATGTGCTTTTGTAGATACACCCGAAGCTGAAAAAATTACAGAATTTATTGGCTCACAACGAGCCTATCCTTCCGCATTTTTATTGCCAGAATATGTTGGTGAAGATGGAAGCGGAGGAAAAGAAGAAGTTGATTTGAGTGAGCGCGATAAAATGTTTGATGAGGCAGCAAAATTAGTAGTTCAGTTTCAGCAAGGCTCTGCTTCTTTTTTACAGCGTAAATTAAAATTAGGATATAACCGCGCAGGACGGATTGTTGATCAACTTGAAGCGGCTGGTATTATTGGTCAGTTTGAAGGTTCTAAGGCACGTGAAGTACGTTGTAAAGATATGGCCGCACTTGAAGAGATACTCAGAAATTTGAGAGGGTAATTTTTTTTGGCGTTTTCCGCCAACTTGCTGACACAGGCTTTTTGATTTAATTCCTTGTAAAAGAATGCAAAAGGATTTACGTTTCAACCCTTAACGCAGTTAATCTTCCAAACAGTAATGATGCTAACACCAACAACAGATATTAATTTTGTTATTCTAACTATATAGTTTTATATCCAATTTGCTTTCGCTCTTTTTGGCTTGTTTCCTGTTTATCTTTTTGAAGTAAATAATTAATGGCCTCGTAAACATCTTTAAATTGTTTGTTGTATTTACCTTCAAGTTCTTTGAGTTTATTATTTAACTCAGTGTTTGTTAAAGCAAATTGTTTTAAAGCAATGAAGGCTCGCATAATAGCAATATTTACATCAATGGCTTTGTCGCTATTTAATATACCGCTTAACATTGCCACTCCTTGTTCGGTAAAGGCATAGGGTAAATACCTTGTTCCTCCTCTTGTGTTTGAGGTTTCAATTTGCAACCTCAAACTTTCCCATTCAGTTTTTGTTAACTGAAACATAAAATCAACAGGAAATCTTTTTAGATTTCTTTTTACCGCTAGGTTTAAGTTTTTAGTTTGAACTTCGTATAATTCTGCCAAATCAAAATCCAACATTACTTTTTGTCCTCTAACTTCATAAATTTTTGTTTGAATCACTTGTAATTGCATCTTTCTATAAATTAAATTGTTTCTCTGGGAGCAAAAATAATTTATTTTATAGTTGGCTTCTGCTACAATTTGTAGCATTTATAAATTGCTTAATTTTTACGATTAAACATAATTGATAATGAAAAAAGCTGTTATAGATAACGCCAATATTAGATAAATAATCAAACGAACAATTATTAAGTATTTAACTAATAATTTTTCCCTCTGCCATTTCAATAGTTATACTTTTATTTATTGATAGGTATAATTTATGAAATGAATTATAGCTATAGGCCTCAAATAGTTCAGGTTTTATTTGGCGAAAGTAGTTAGAAGCCTTTTCAACTTTGTTTTCACTTAGGTATGCTATTGCCATATAAACACAAAGCTGATTCCAGTTAATTCTTGTCCAAACAGAAAAATGGATGACTTCTTGATTTAACCATCTCTCAACTAAATTAATCATCACATCAAAAGCTTTTATTTCAAATAGGTAATTAAATAAAAAGAATAGGCTTGTAACTCTATCGGCAATATCAGGAAATAAGCTATCAAACGAAATAGAAAACAAAAAATTATAATTTGGTTGCTTAGTTTTAATATAATGAAACAATGCTTTTACTCCCATAATGCGAGCTTTTAAAATATTATTTGGCTCACATTTTTTTTCAAGTATTAGAATTGCTTTATAATTTTTTAAAAATAAGTCGGTATTATTCTTCTTAAAGTGATGCAATGCTTTAATACAGTTATAAAAAACAAGTTTTTCTGCTGATTTTATATGTGTTAGTTTGTAATTTTCAAGTAGCAAGCTATAATAATTTTGTTCTATAGGCACATACCACTCAACAAAATAATCAAACGGCTCGTTTAGGCCATAGTAGTGATCTATTGCAATTTTTTGAATCCACTTATTGTTTTCTACTGTTTTACCAAGGAGCTGAATAGTATGGTAGATTTCATATTTAAAATCATCAAGCGAATTAAAACATTTCTGTTCGATGAAAAATTTTTTAAAGAATATTCTATCTTTTTTAGCTTCTGCAATATATATAAGTTGCTGAAGTGATGAATAATAATCGAAAGATGGGTATGATTTTTTTAATATCTCTTGTGCTTCAAACGGCTTTATTCTTTTGGAACAACAAGCCATAATAATTGACAAAAAATATTGTTTTTCGTTTAATGTATTTGAATTAATAAAATCATAGTATCCATCAAAACCAATATATTTTGCAAAAGCATCTAATGTATAAATAGATTGTTTGTTTTTACTATCAATGATTCCGAAAAATCTTCTGCAAGTATCAGCGCTAATATTAATTTTTACTTTATTAAAAATATTTTTAGCTAACAACTGACAGTCATTTGTATTTAAAATGTTTCTGCCAAATGTAAATTGAACAAGTGATTTTAACTTCGCGTGTTCTTCCTGTTGAATTTGATGTTTAATTCTAGACATTATTTACTTATACCATAAATTTCCTATCAACTAATTTAATTAAAACTAATTAATTATAATTTTGCTATTATTAGTATAAAGTTACTTTAATCTTTTATACATCGGCACTTAGCATACAATTTTGGAGTTGGCCCATATCTCTTTTTTTGATAGTCTACATTTTGATCAAAACCCTCAAAAACCCAGGGTTTATTTTCTACTGTATTAAAATATATGAAATTGAGTTCTTTTGCTTCAAAACCGCTACCCCCTCCAATTTTTAACATTTTATCTGTAGTAATTTTATCGCCACCTAAATTAATATTCAATTTATCAAAATCTTTTTCTGTTGGTAAATGCCAGCCTAAAGGGCACAATTTTACAACCTCTGCACTTGTAAAATATTTTGGTGAACTAGTTTCATTTATCATCTTACTGGAAACAAAAACATATTTATAGTTTCCTATTTTTAATTTGTAATAATTTCCTTCATCTTTTATGGCATCATTCCAACCATTATTAAATCCAGGATACAACTTTAAAAGACTAGTAATTGTGTCTTGTGGATAAACATTATAATCGATATTATTAGGGATAACTTTTAAATCCTCCGCCATCCAAATTTGATCACCGATTGAAATTGTTTTAATGTTTTGTGTAATTTTATTGTTGTATGATTCAATCTCTTTTTCCTTTTTTGATACATATACTAATAGCTGTTCTTTATTGTATTTAAAAGAGGTTAGTTTAGTTATTGAGTCTAATTGGTTTATTATAAAATTTTGCCATTTTTTTCCACCGAAAATCTTATTATAATTTTCGTTTATTGTTTTTTTATAATTTTCTTCATTTCCTAAAGTTAAATCAATTAAAAATTTTAAATATTCATAAAACTCCTTTTCGCTATTTCCAATATTTACATATTTGCCATTTGGTATTGGGTTAGAATCAATATAATCCTCGAAATTACTATTCTGATTAAATATTTTTAAAAATGAATTTAGACCAGTTGTATCGCCACTGTATAAATAATATTTTAGTTGATAATAAACAGGTGATTTAGAAAAATTGCTAACTTTTTGCCAATCAATATTTAAAAACTGACCTTTTGAATTCGTCGCCAACTTTAAAAATGAATATTCTGATTTTATGTCATTAAAATATAATAAATCATAATCCGTATCAGTTTTACAATCAATTTTTGGAGAAAATGCAAATTGATCATAGTAGTTATATACGTATGGAGTAATAATGCCAAAAGCACTAGTAAATATGCTTAAGTCTAGATTTATGAAATTCGCTGAAACATTTTTGAGTTCACATAATTTAATTACGTTTAAATTCTCATTTACTTTCTTAACTATAACTTTACCATTTTTAAGTTCTGAATAAAATCTGCCAAACTTAACTTCAAAACTATTATCAGACTTATTAAAGTAATCATTAATTAAATTGTTGTCAAGTTCAATTTTTTTACTTTCAATTATCTTCCCAGTGCCTATTTCTTTTATTTCATATGATGCCAAATAACCATCTTTGAAATCATAGTTAGATGTATTCTTATTATCATTAAATAGCCAGTTACCATCAGCAAAATTGTTTTTGTATGAGCCTTTTAAACTTAAATTTATTTTATCTTTTTGTTTTCTCGTTGCTTCAATATTAGTAATATCATTTGCTAAATAATTTTTTTTAATTACATACATTGTTACAGAAGACCCACCAGGTGCAGGATACCCCCAAGAATTTTTAACCGTTGTAGTTTGTGTAGTAGTCCCTTCTAATTTATCATTTACGAAGTTTTCTGTTTTGATATCAGTAGTTTCTTTAAATGGAATATTCTCTGTTACTTTTTGCCACTTTAAATCTGTTTTTACAACAGGCATTCCATTATATCTGCTAAAAGTTTCTTTTTTTGTCCAAAGGCCAGATTTACTTCCTTTGATATATTTTCCAATTACGGTTGTTTTTAAATTAGAAGATGTAAAAGTAAAAGCACCATCCATAACTCTTTCACCATTTTGTTCAATGTATGTATAAGTTGCAGTGCCTTCATTTTCTTCAAAGTTATAAGGTCCTACATATTTTTTTGGTGTTTGTTGAGCATATAAATTAACTGTTAACGTTATAATTCCAATTGTAAATAATCTTCTCATATTTATTGACTTTTTGTTTAGTGTTATTTGTATTAATTGTGGTTGTTTGTTTTTTTAATTAAATTTTATTTTTTAGATAACTTTAGTTAAAATCAGCAACGCAATATCTTGTTTACAAAAAAACTAAAAATAGTAGTGTGTTTTTTCAGAAATACAACTTGCACTTATTTGCACAAATTTCTTTTTAGTAATTTTTCGGCGGACACCATTTTTCTGCTGAATCATATTTGAATTGCAGAGCTACTAGGTAATTTTTGAATTAACAAATAATTTGTCCATCTGCCATTTCGATAGTGCGATGCGTTCTGGCTGCAAAATCAGGATCGTGCGTTACAATTAATAAAGCCTGCTTTCTTTCTTTTACCAAATTATTAAAAATATCAAATACTAAATCACTATTTTTTTTATCTAAATTTCCTGTTGGCTCATCACCCATAATTATGAGTGGATCATTTATTAAAGCTCTTGCAATGGCCACTCGTTGTTTTTGTCCACCACTTAACTGATTAGGAAATTTTAAGGCTTGGTCTGTCATATCCAATTTACGCAATTGTTCCATGGCACGATGTTCAATTTCTTTCATTGAGTATTTTGCTAATTTAATTCCAGGTATCATCACATTTCGTAATACATTGTATTCGGATAATAAGTAATGAAACTGAAATACAAAACCAATATGCTGATTTCTAATCTTTGCTAAATTGGCATCTGTTTTTTTTGATAAGTCGTCTCCATTGATACGCAGTTCACCTTCATAATCGGTATCCATTGTAGAAAGAATATAAAGTAAAGTTGATTTTCCGCAACCTGATTTGCCAACAATCGAAACAAATTCTCCTTCATTAATTGACATGTTTATATCAGATAATACTTTAAATTTTACAGGATCGTAAAAGTATTTATTAATATTTTTTGTTTGGAGTATTGTGTTGGCCATTTTACTTTCCTCTAATAATTTCAACAGGATCTATTTTACTGGCTTTTAGTGCTGGAAATAAACCTGCAATGGTTGTAGTACAAACTGCGAATATAATTCCGATGATATAATATGAAACTTTGTAATCAATAGGGTATGTTTTAATGGTTGGCAATGAGGTTGTTTCAAACGGAATTAATTCTATAAGATGACTAAATCCAAATCCAAACAATAACCCAAACAAGCCGCCAGTAATACCAATAATTAATGATAAGGAAATAAAAATCCATTTAACATCATTTCCCGAAAAACCGGTCGCTTTTAAAATAGCAATAGAATCCATTTTTTCATAAATCATCATATTTAAAATATTGTAAATACCAAAACCGGCCACAATTAATAAAGTAATACCAACAGCATACGAAATAATAGTTCGCACTTTACTTCCTGTTTCAAATTGCGAATTGGCAGTTTGAGCATCAATGGCATCAATGTTAAACTTGTAACCAAATTCTT
>JBIKOX010000017.1:0-25832 GCA_044357775.1 Bacteroidia bacterium
TTTGAATTGGCTGGTTATTAATATATATTATTATTTATACAATTTATATTTTAGTAATAAAAGGTGCATTCTTACACAAATTTAACCGGTGTAGTTATTTTTCACAGTATTTTCGAGCCTTTGTAGGTGTTATCACCAAAAAGGGTAAAAAGTTTGATTTATTCATTAGTAATATCTAAAACTTTGAAAATGCCTTTGA
Source organism: Bacteroidia bacterium (assembly GCA_044357775.1). Taxonomy (GTDB): domain Bacteria; phylum Bacteroidota; class Bacteroidia; order B-17B0; family Aurantibacillaceae; genus UBA4416. The sequence continues at coordinate 200 of JBIKOX010000017.1, forward strand.
ACCTTTTATAAAAAATTTAAAGTAGTATATAATTTCAACCAAGGCATAATTAAGTCTTTTTATTTACACGTAAACAAGTAATAGCTAATTCAATATCACTTCTTTTAAAATAAACTCTATTACCAATACCATAAGATTTTAATACTCCTTGTTTACTCCAATTATGTACTGTAACTAAACTGATCTTCAATAATTCAGCAACTTCATTTCGTGTTAAGTATTCAGTTGGTTGCTTCGGTTCATAATGTAGTTTCAATTCATTAATTTGATTTTGTAAATCAGTAAATAATTTAGTTAGCTGCTCAGCAGTCATGTGATGTATTAGAGTAGCTTCTGTTTTCATAATGAGATTTTTACTTCAATATAAGAACAAACAGGTAAATAGGTGTTCCTCAGCAGGTGCAAGCAACAAATTGCGCCAAACCAAAATAGCACATGCTTTAGCTAAGTCTTTTCAAGGCTTTTAGCATAAGCTATTTTGCCCTTCGGGTTTTTAGTTTGCCACATTTTTTGCTCGTTGCACTCTGTTTGTGCGCAAATAACCCATACCAAAAGCATAGATAAACTATGCGTGAACGAAAATTAAAGTAAGTGAGCATTATGAGAGGGAAAAATGAAATGTTTACCCTCTTAATGAAAAAAGCCTGTAATCTACTGATTTACAGGCTTTTTACTTGTTTAATCGTGATCCCAATCGGATTAATTTTTGACATTCAAAAAAATCATTAAATTTCAATTTTCTTTAATATCAATGCTTTTAGAGTGTATTGCTTTTAGCTGCATTAAATCTTGTTCATAAAAATATAAGAAACACAGATATACGCTAAAATTGTAAATAAAGAATTAGATAAAGCAATGGATGGTTTTAACGATTAAAGTGCATTATAATACACATTGCGATTTACTTTGCACTTATTTGGCACTTATTTCGCATATATGTGCAATAAAATGCATAAAAGAGTATTATTTAAACATAAAGTTCGTACATTTGTATTCAAATATGCAATTTAATGCACTATGAAAGCAGATAAAATAGGAGAATATATTAAAAACAGGCGTAGTACTCTACGTCTGCAACAGAAGGATTTAGCTGAACTTTCAGGAGTAAGCTTGCGTACAATTATTCAAATTGAAAATGGAACTGGTAACCCCTCGATTGATACATTAAATAAATTAACTAAGGTGTTAGGTATAGAAATAGAATTTAAAATAATCAGTAAATAAAAATGGCAAAGGAAGGTATTGTATTTGTTAATAATGAAGAAGCTGGTAATATTAGTTACCGCCACAGCCAATATATTTTTAAATACAGTGATGATTATTTTAATGATTCACAGAAGAAAGCAATTAGTGTAACCTTACCAAAAACACAACAAGAGTATAAATCAAAAACATTATTTCCTTTCTTTTTTAATATGTTAAGTGAAGGAGTAAACAGAAAATTACAATGCCGTCAATTACAAATTGATGAAAACGATTATTTTGGATTACTCCTTGCAACTGGAGGTACCGAAACTATTGGAGCAGTTAGTGTAAAACTAAATAAATAAAAAATGAGTCTTCAAATAAAATATTGTCCTGGTTCTTTAAAAGATGGCTTTTCAACTTATAGCGGAGCTGTTCTCAAACGTATGTTTGATAATAAAAAGGTAAACCATGTATTACCTTTTTCTTCGCCGGACACCGAAGGTCCACAACAAGAAAAATTTATTGAAAACCGAAAACGGATTTCAATTTCTGGTGTACAGGAAAAGCTATCTATTGTTTTAGTAAAAAACAAATTACAACTCACCGAACCTGAACAACAAGGCCAGTATATTTTAAAACCAATACCGCGCGATATAAAAAAAGTAAGTCAGGTTCCCGCCAACGAGCATCTTACTATGCAAATTGCACGTCAGGTTTATAATATTCCCACGGCTGAAAATGCACTAATCTTTTTTGATAATGATAAGCCAGCTTACATAACAAAACGTTTTGATTTAAAGCCTGATGGCGGTAAATATTTACAAGAAGATTTTGCTGCTATTGCTGGGAAAACAAAAGATACAGCCGGCGAAGATTTTAAATATGAATACAATTATCTTGATTTAGGTAAATTAATTGCCAAACATATTAATGCTGCCGAAGTAGAACTTGAAAAATATTACAAATTAGTATTATTCAATTATCTGTTTTCAAATGGCGACGCTCATTTAAAAAATTTCTCATTAATAGAATCATCTGATGGCGATTTAATAATGAGTCCGGCTTATGATTTGGTATGCACCCGCATTCATGTTAATGATTCATATATGGCATTAAAAGATGGTTTAACTGAAGATTCACTTAACCATCCTTCTTTTTCGGTACTAGGGTATTTTGGGTACGATGATTTTTTTGACTTTGGGTTACAATTAGGATTAAAAGATTCAAGGATTTCAAAAATAATAGATCAAATGCGAACAGAAAACAATAATGTTTATGTTTTGATTGCTCATTCTTATCTTGATAATGAAACCAAACTTGAATATACAACATTGTATAAAGACAAGTTGGTTCGATTAAACACATCTTTTGAAAAGCGAATTTAATCTTACTCAAATTATTATTTTTCAACGATTAAAACACGAACCTAATTATCAGCCTCTTAAATTTTTAACTGCTATTTTTTATAGCAACATTCTGCTATATTTATAAACAATACATTTTTTTCTTTATCAAATTGCATTATTTTAGTTATTAGTTAAAATTCCCATTTCTATGATGTATAATTCTGTTATTTGTTCTCCATTTGTAGAACATCCGTTTGTTGATGTTGCGCAATTTTATGCTGGCTTCTATGATTTAACTATTTTTGAAGAAGGTGATTGAACGAAAATTAAAGTAAGTGAGCGTTATGAGAAGAAAAAGTTAAATGTTCCCCCTATGTTTACCCTATTAATGAAAAAAGCCTGTAATCTAGTGATTTACAGGCTTTTTACTTGTTTAATCGTGACCCCGATTGGATTCGAACCAATGGCCCACAGCTTAGAAGGCTGTTGCTCTATCCAGCTGAGCTACGGGACCAGTTTTAAAGTAATTCACTTAAAAATTGGAATGCGAATTTAATACTTTTTTTCCAATTTAGCCGGACTTTTTTAAATACTTTATTTATTGTATTATTTTGTTATTTTTAGCGCTTTATAGCTTGTGACTAAATTATCGGTTGTTATTGTAAACTACAATGTAAAGCACTTCATTGAGCAGTGCTTGTTTTCTGTGCTTAAGGCGTCGGAGAATATTGCGTGTGAAATATTTGTAGTTGATAATAATTCGGTTGATGGTTCTGTTACAATAATAAAAGATAAATTTCCTCAAGTAAATCTTATAGTAAATAAGGCCAATACAGGTTTTTCTGTTGCAAATAATCAAGCCATCAGATTAGCAAAAGGCGAATACGTATTATTGCTTAACCCTGACACCGTAGTTCAAGAAGATACTTTTACTAAAGTAATTACTTTTATGGATACCCATGCCGACGCGGGCGGTTTAGGCGTTAAGATGTTGGACGGACAAGGGAACTTTGCACCAGAATCAAAGCGAGGTTTGCCAACACCATTTGTGGCTTTTTATAAAATGGTGGGATTGTCTAGGTTTTTTCCTAATTCATCTAAATTCGGAAAATATCATTTATCTTATTTGCCACAAGATCAAATTAACGAAGTTGATGTGCTAAGTGGCGCTTTTATGCTTATGCGCAAATCAGTGCTAGATAAAATTGGTTTGTTAGATGAAACGTTTTTTATGTATGGAGAAGATATTGATTTATCCTATCGTATTCAAAAAGCTGGATATAAAAATTATTATTTTCCCGAAACACAAATAATACATTACAAAGGCGAAAGTACAAAGCGCAGTAGTTTAAACTATGTGATTATTTTTTACAAAGCAATGGCTATTTTCTCAAGGAAACATTTTAGTGGTTCTAATGCCTTTTGGTTTAATGCTTTAATACATTTTGCTATTTTTTTAAAAGCAGGTATAGCAATTCTAAATAGATTTTTTAAAGCATTTACGGTTCCTATTTTGGATTTTCTTGTTATTACGTTTGGCTTGTTTATTTTAAAAGATATTTATCAGCAGCATACCGGATTTTCAGAGGATATTTATTCGCAAAAATTAATAAGCGTTGCGTTTCCTTTATATGCTATTATTTGGATAGTGATGGTTTATTTCAATGGGGGCTATGATAAGCCCATAAAGTTGCTTAAAATTAGTAGAGGCATTTTATTTGGTACTGTTTTTATTTTAATGGGATATTCTTTATTGCCGGAATATTTGAGGTTTTCGAGGGCATTAATTTTATTAGGAACAAGTTGGGCATTAGTAAGTTTTATAGTTACTAGATTCTTATTTCATTTTTTAAATATTAAATCATATAGTTTATTTAGTGCTAAAACAAAACGAATTGCTATTATTGGAGAAGAACAAGAGTTTAATAGAGTTTCTGCTTTATTAAAAGAAACGCAAGCCAACCCTTCATTTGTTGGCTTTGTAAGTGCAGAAAATAACGGAGTACACAATCCTAATTATATTGGAAAAATAATTCAGATTGATGAAGTAATTAAAGTACATCAGATTAATGAAATTATTTTTTGCGCAAAGGATATTAGTACGCAATTTATTATTAATAATATGTTAACTCTTGTCTCTAGCGGTGTTGATTTTAAAATTGCACCTCCCGAAAGTTTGTCTATTATTGGCAGTAATAATATTGATACCGCGGGCGATTTATATATGATTGATGTAAATAGTATTTCGAAATCAAGCAATAAAAGAAATAAGCGATTGCTAGACATTGGAGTAAGTATTTTAGCTTTAATTTTTAGTCCGATTTTATTTTTTATTCAAGAAAATAAACAAAACTATTTTTTAAATTGTTTAAATGTTCTGTTTGGTTTTTATTCTTGGGTTGGCTACGGCAAATTAACTGATAAATCTCTGCCGCAAATTAAACGTTCAGTTCTTTCTCCTTCAATGCTTATAATCGCTGATATAGTTGATAGCGATAAAGTAAAACTTGCCAACTTACGTTATGCTAAGGATTATAAAGTTGAAAAAGATATTCTATTAATTTGGAAGTGTAGAAAAAAATTGGGGGCATAACTTGCAAAAGCTGGTCAACAATAAATTGAATTTAAACTAAATTTGCTTCAATTAAATATTCTGCAATTTGCACTGCATTAGTAGCTGCTCCCTTTCGTAAATTATCAGATACAATCCACATGTTTAAAGTTTTTGGCTGAGATTCATCTCTTCTAATACGGCCAACAAAAACGGCATCTTTATCATGAGCAGTTAGTGGCATTGGATAAAGTTGATTGGCAATATCGTCTTGTACAACAATTCCCTTTGTTGTTTTCATTATTTCAAATATGTCATTTAAATCAAACTCATTTTCAAACTCAACATTTACACTTTCGCTATGCCCACCCATTACTGGAATACGCACAGCTGTAGCCGTTACTCGTATTGAGTTGTCACTCATTATTTTTTTTGTCTCGTTTACCAATTTCATTTCCTCCTTAGTATAACCATTTTCAGTAAACACATCAATTTGAGGAATCACATTTAAATCGATTTTATATTTATAAGCCATTTCGCCCTCTATCCCAGCACGTTCATTCATTAATTGATTAACTGCTTTTAAACCTGTTCCCGTAACCGATTGATAAGTAGAAACTACAATTCGTTTTATTTTATATTTTTTATGTAATGGATTTAAAACCACAACCATTTGAATGGTTGAACAATTTGGATTGGCAATAATTTTATCTGTTGTTTTTAATTCTTGCGCATTAATTTCGGAAACTATTAATTTTTTTGAATCATCCATTCTCCAAGCACTTGAATTGTCAATTACTGTAATGCCAGCCTCTGCAAATTTTGGAGCCCATTCAATTGATGTACTTCCTCCTGCCGAAAATAATGCTATTTGAGGTTTAGCAGCAATTGCATCATCCATTGAACATACCTTGTACTTCTTGCCGTTATACTCTAATTCCTTACCTACTGATTTTTCAGATGCCACTAAAATTAAATCTGTTAATGGAAAATTTCTTTCCGCTAACACTTCCAACATTTTTGTACCAACTAAACCTGTTGCTCCAACTACTGCAATTTTCATTATTAAATTTTCATTAAATACTTAGTTGCAAAGTTGTTAAATTATTCTCTATCAAAAAAATTTCTTATTTTAGATTTCTATAAATTTATCAAGATGATCCGGATTTTTTTTATCATATTTTCCTGTTTTTTATTAACGACTTCAAATGCTCAAGTAATCGATAATTTTACTGACGGCGATTATACTTTAAATCCCGTTTGGACACCAAGCGCTCCCACAGATTTTACAATTACTTCCGGACAATTAAAGTCAATCAATACAACTACTAATACAAGTTTTTACCTAAGTACAACAAATACATTAGCAACTAATTGCGTTTGGGAGTTTTGGGTAAACCTTCAATTTGCTACTTCGGGCGCTAATTATGTTGACGCTTATTTAACTGCTGATAATAGTAATTTGTTAAGCCCTGCACTAAATGGGTACTTTGTGCGAATAGGAAATACATCTGACGATATTTGCCTGTATAAAAATACGGCTGGCACGCAAACTATAATTATTGACGGGGCAAATGCAAGTGTATCCAGCACAAGCAATAATCTTATTAAAATAAGAGTAACCCGTACTTCCGCCAATGTATTTACTTTAGAGAGAGATTTGACAGGAACAGGAACTACTTACATTACAGAAGGCACAATTACGGATGGTACTTTTACAAGTTCTTTATTTTTTGGATTTGCCATAAAACAATCTACAGCAAGTTTTTTTGGTAAACATTTTTTTGATGACATTTCTGTTTCTACTATTGTTTTAGATGTAACGGCCCCCACAATTATTAGCGCTACAGCAACTTTTTCTACAAGTATTGATGTGTTATTTAATGAAGCCATAGATTTAACTACATCGCAAACAAGCACTAATTACAGCATTAATCCAGTAATTGGAAATCCTACTTCTGCAACTCGCGATGTAAGCAATTTAAGTTTAGTGCATTTAACTTTTGGAACGCCTTTAAGCAATGGAAACTATACAATGAGTATAAATGGTGTTCAGGATTTAGTGGGTAATGCAATGACAACTTCAACAGTTAGTTTTAATTATTTTGTAGCGGCAACACCAAATTTTAAAGACATTGTTATTAATGAAATATACGCTGATCCCTCACCAATAGTCAACTTAACCGCCACGGAATTTATTGAACTTTACAATAATAGTTCAAATTCTTTTAATTTAAGTGGATTAAAACTGACTGACGGAACGAGTATTGCTACACTAGGTAATTATACATTAGCACCAAATGGTTATGTGATAATTTGTCCTATTGCAGATACGGCTCAATTTACTGCATTAGGTTATATGAACAAATTAGGAGTTAGTACGTTTCCCTCATTAAACAATGCCAGTGATAATATTTATTTAGAAAATAGTTCAAATGTAATTTTAGATAGTGTGAATTATTTTGACACTTGGTACCAAAATACGATCAAAAAAAATGGAGGTTGGAGTTTAGAGCAAATAAACCCAAATCAAAACGTGACATGCGCACAAGCTAATAATTGGATTGCTTCTAATGATGTTGATGGCGGAACTCCGGGGTTTGTAAATTCTGTGTATTCAACTGCTCCTGATGTTACTGGTCCAAACATAGCAGCTGTAACAATTATCGACGCAGCACATATTTCAGTTTGTTTTAATGATGTGATTAGCGCATCGCAATTAACGAATAATTTAAATTACTCAATTAATAATTCTATTGGCTCTCCTTCTTTATCGCTAAATGGCAGTGGTAATACTTGTGCAGTTATTTCATTAAGTAATACTTTGATAAGCAATACAAGTTATATACTTTCGGTTTCTGGAATTACAGATTGTAACGGAAACAGTATAAGCACGCCAACAGTTAGTTTTACATTTATTGTTTACAGTACTCCCGTATTTAAAGATGTTGTTATTAACGAAATGCTGATTGATATAAATCCTTTGCCAGCAGGCATTGCGGCAACTCAATATTTGGAGTTATATAATAAAAGTACAAAAAACTTTAATTTAAATGGTTGGCAGTTTACCGATGGACAAACTATTAGCACTATAACTACAAACTATGATTTATTTCCAAATTCATTTGTAGTTATTGCTAAAAGTGCTGATACAGCTTTATTTACAGGAATATCCAATAAAATTGGAACCAGTACTTTTCCAACACTTAATGTTACCGGCGATCTAATTTCTTTATCAGATAATTTTGCGTCTACCGTTGACTCATTAAGATATACAACTCTTTGGTATAAAGATGCTGTAAAAGATGATGGAGGTTGGAGTCTAGAACAAATAAACCCAAATCAAAATGCAGCATGCTTACAAGCTAATAATTGGATCGCTTCAAATGACGCTGATGGGGGAACTCCAGGATTTATAAATTCAGTGTATTCGATTGCGCCTGATATTACTGGGCCAAGTATTGCGTCCTTAACAATTATTGATTCAACACATATATCGGTCTGTTTTGATGATTTTATTAGCACTTCTCAATTATCTAACATCACAAATTACTCTATCAATAATTCTATTGGTTCTCCATCTTTAGCTTTAAATAGCAACGATAATTTGTGCGTTACATTATCGCTCAGTAATACTTTAGTAAATAATACAAGTTATACATTAGCGGTTTCTGGAATCTCAGATTGCAGTGGAAATGCAATAATTACAACAACCCTTAGTTTTACTTATGTGAATTTTGAAATTCCTAATTTCAATGACATTGTAATAAATGAAATTTATGCCGATCCTTCACCGTTAGTTAACTTAACAAGTTGCGAGTTTATTGAACTATACAACAAAAGTACAACTGCATTTAATTTAAATGGATTAAAAGTAACAGACGGAACTTCTATCGCCACCTTTGGAACATACACTTTGGCGCCAAATAGTTATGTTATTATTTGTCCGATAGCTGATACCGCGCAATTTACTGCCTTAGGATATTCTAATAAATTAGGAGTAAGTAGTTTTCCGTCCTTAAATAATGCTGGAGATAATTTATATTTAAAAACAGCCACCAATAGTGTGATTGATAGCGTTAACTATTTTGATACCTGGTATAAAAATGCCACAAAAAAAGATGGTGGTTACACCTTAGAACTCATAAATCCTACCCAAAATGTAACTTGCTCACAAGCTAATAATTGGATTGGTTCAAATGATGTAAATGGTGGAACACCTGGATTTGTAAATTCAGTTTACTCTGTTTCTCCTGATGTAACAGGACCAAAAATCAATTCGATTAATGTTATTGATTCAACGCATATTTCAGTATGTTTTGATGATGTAATTTCTGCTTCACAATTAAGTACACTAACAAATTACACAATAAGCGGCACAGTTGGCTCTCCAATAGCAGCTTCTGCATCAAATGGAAATACGTGTGTTAATTTAACGCTATCAACTAAATTAATAAATGCTACTAACTACACACTAACAGTTTTTGGATTAACAGATTGTAATGGAAATTTAATCAGTCCAAATACTGGATCGCTTTCTTATTACAAACATAAAGCATTTGATATAGTTATTAATGAATTAATGCCAGATCCAGACCCTGCTATTGATTTACCAAATGAAGAATATGTAGAATTAAAAAACCGAACTCCTTTTAATATTAATTTAAAAAACTGGAGTTTTTCTACAACAACATCTTCAAAAAAATTACCAGACATCACCATTAAGCCAGACAGTTTTATTGTATTGACAGGTGCAGGGAATGCGCCGCAATTTTTTGATAATTTTGGAATAGTTGTTAATGAAGTAATTAGTTTTCCGGCTTTAACAAATACTAGTGGCATCTTAACACTAAGAGATAGTAATGGTGTTGTGATAAATACGATTAGTTATTTATCAAGTTGGTATAACGATGCTAACAAGGAAGACGGAGGTTGGAGTATGGAACAAATTGATCCAAACAATCCATGCGCAGGCCAAAATAACTGGCGTGCTAGTAATCATCCTAGCGGAGGAACCCCAGGAAGAAGAAATTCGGTTTTTGCGTCCAATCCCGATAATAATTTTCCTCAATTAGATAGAATAGCAGTCATAAGTGCCGACACCATTATTTTATTTTTTACTGAACCATTAGATAGTACGACCTTAAGCAATCCTGCCAATTATAATTTTGATAATGGATTAACACAACCCACTTATGTATTGCCATTAGCACCAGATTACAGAAAAGTAAAGCTGAAGTTAACTAACGCTATGCAAGTTGGCGTTATTTATAATTGTACTGTTTTAAATGGGATTACTGATTGCGTTGGCAATAATTTAATTAATGGAACAGCTCCATTTGCATTACCACAAGCCCCTGAGCCAAATGACGTTGTGATAAATGAAATTTTATTTGACCCAAATACTGGCGGAGTAGATTTTGTTGAATTGTATAACAGAAGTGGCAAAACCATCAATTTAAAAGATATACGCATTGGCTCCATGGATACAATTACCGGTATTTTAACCTATACAGAAGATATTACAACTGAGGGGTATTTATTATTCCCTGAAAAATATGTAGTAATTAGCGAAAATGGAACTGCCGTAAAACAAATTTACTTAACGTCTAACCCTAAAGGTTTTTTAGATATTCCAACTTTACCTAGTATGAATACTACAAGTGATGTTGTGACATTAAGTGATGCAAATTTTGTTGTTATTGATAATTTTAAATACACCAGCAAAATGCATTTTCCTTTATTAGTTAGTACTAAAGGGGTATCGCTTGAACGTATTGATTTTAATAGGTCAAGTAATGACAGAACGAATTGGAACAGTGCTTCTGAAGGAGTTGGATTTGCAACTCCCGCTTATCGGAACTCTCAGTATTTGCAAGCCGATGGTGGAAGCGGAGTTTCTATTCGTAATCCATTATTTTCGCCTGATAACGATGGTTACAATGATGTATTAAATATCAGTTATCAATTGGATGAGCCTGGAAAAGCAGCCAACGTTTATATTTATGATAGCAGAGGTCGACAAGTGCGTCACTTAATTAGGAACGAACAGTTAGCACAAGATGGTACTTTAAGTTGGAATGGCATTAATGATGATAACGAAAAAGCGCCAATTGGGATTTATGTAGTGTATGTGGAACTGTTTAATTTATCAGGAAAAGTAAATAAATTTAAATTAAGCTGCACGCTTGCTGGCAAGCTGTAACCAAATGCTAAACGATTTTTTTGCCCTTATTTATCCTCGTAATTGCGTGTCGTGCGGCAACTCACTTTATAAGCACGAAGAACAAGTGTGTAATTATTGTTATATAAATTTACCGAAAACAAATTTCCATAAACAACCACGTAATCCTGTTGACGCTTTGTTTTACGGAAGAACACCGTTGCTTTTGGCAAGCAGTTTTTATTTATTTACCAAAAAAGGAAGTATCCAAAAAGTACTACACGCTATTAAATACAAAAGCAATAAAGACTTAGCGGTGCTTGTTGGAAAATGGTATGCGGAAGATTTATTACAAAACCCCATCATTAGCAACGCAAATTTTATTATTCCTGTTCCGTTACACAGCAAGAAATTCAAGATGCGAGGCTTTAATCAAAGTGAAGAATTTGCTAAAGGTTTATCAGAAGGGCTGAAAGTACCATTAAATACAAGTGTTTTACAGCGTAAAGAATTCACCGAAACACAAACTAAAAAAAGTAAATACGAACGTTGGGAAAATGTAGAAGAAGTTTTTGAATTAATTATTCCTGACACCTTTAAAAATAAACATGTTGTATTAGTTGATGATGTAATAACAACAGGTGCCACTATTGAAGCATGCTGTCAGTTATTACAACAAATAGACGGAATACAAATTAGTGTATTAAGTATTGCATACGCAGACAAATAATCTTTAGCGTACTCTTTTAAAAATAGGTTTTGATGCACTAAATTTACCGAGGATATTCTATTCTTACGTGATAAATATTCATTAATCGTTTTTTGAATATTTTTTTTATCTGATTAATATCTTTAAATGTGATATCAGCATTCATAAATTGGTTTTCGTTGATTTGGTGATCAATTATTCTATCAACTAATTCATCAATTGTAACTGCATCGTATTTTTTTAAACTTCTAGAAGATGCTTCTACACCATCTGCCATCATCAAAATAGCAGTTTCTTTGCTAAAAGGTATTGGCCCAGAATAACGAAATAAATCTTCATTTATAATCTCGCCAACATGCTCTTTCTTATAATTTTGTAAGAAATAACGTGTTGTTGTTGTGCCATGATGAGTGCGTATAAAATCAATAATTGTTTCTGGCAATTTATTTTCTTTTGCAATTTCTATTCCTTTGATAACGTGTTCAATGATAATTTGAGCACTGTCTTCTGCCGATAAATCTTCGTGAGGGCTAACTTCACCAACTTGATTTTCAGTAAAAAAGCGAGGGTTACTCATTTTGCCGATATCATGATACATAGCTCCAGTTCTAACTAAAAGTGCATTTCCTCCAATTTTATAACATGCCTCTTCAGCTAAATTAGCTACTTGCAATGAATGCTGGAAAGTTCCAGGCACTTTTTGTGATAATTGTCGCAACAAGATCGAGTTTAAATCGCATAATTCTAATAGAGTAAAATCTGAAGTAAATCCAAAAAGCTTTTCGAAAAAATAAATCAGTGGAAATGCAAACAATACACATATACTACTTATTAAAAAAGGCACATAACTTTCAAAAGTGCTAATTGCTGCTGTTGTATTATTTATTAAATGATACGCTATAAAAGTTAGCGCATAAAACACAAATGTAAGTAGTGCTGACACAAAAAGTTTTGAGCGCTTACCCATATCTGCAATGCTAAAAATTGTTCCAATGCCTGTTATTAATTGGATAAAAACAAACTCAAACTTATCAGGTGTAAAAAAGGCACAAATTAAAATGATATTTAAAAAATTAAACAGTGCCGTTCTACTATCAAAAAAAACGCGTATTAATATTGGGACTAAGCAAAAGGGAACTGAGTAGATATAGGCAATATTGTACTTAGCTACAATGCTTGTAATTAAAACAACGATGGTTATTAGTAAAAATATAAATGTAACTTGTGAATTTTGACTAAAAATTGCTTTTCTAAAAAAAGCTAAAAACAACATCATGATTCCAAGAATTAAAATGCAAGCCAAAAATTGCCCAACAATTATTGAATAATACGGAGCTATTTTTTTTTGTTCAGTGATTTCGTCAAGATAACTACTCAAAATAATAATCTTTTCTGCCGTTAAAACTTCATTTTTTCGTATTAATACTTCTCCTTTCTTAATTTTTGATTTGTAAATGGTATTCTCTTTTTTTTCATCTACAGTTATATCGTTCGAAAGCAACTCATCGAATATAATATTCGGAATTAGGTGCGATTCAATTCTATTTATCAGCGATTGATCAGTTGTTTTTTGTAATAAGAATATTCTAATTTTTTCTTTAGTATATAAATTTTGTTTTTGGGTTAATATAACTTCATTATCGCTTACAACATACATAATTGAATCTTGTAACGAAAGTGACTGTGATGAAAAATAAACACCAACTTTATATATGCTATCTAAATAGGTACTCACATTCTTCTTTTCATTTTGCGTTAGCTCGGTAGCATTTTGTAAAATCTCAATAGATGTAATGTTGTTTTTTATGAAATAAGCTGGTTTTTGTGTGTACTCTTTTTCTTCTAAAGTCAGTTCAGAGGTAGATTTTTTAATTAAAAAGTCAAAGGGAGCAATTAAATCTTCATGCAGCCAAACGTCACCAACTAGATTGTTTTTTGGTTCTATATAAGTGTGTTTTGGCAATAAGACAGTACAGGTTAGTACAACAATTGTAAATACTATTCCTTTGTACCAAAGAGCATGTTTATCTCTTATTTTTGTTATCAAGGGATTCATTAAAGCAAAAGAAAGTAAATTTTGATGACAAATGTCAAGAAGTATTTTTGATTATGAACAAATTGATTTTAATTTTACCTCACTAATGTAACATGTCCTACATGTAGTTCGGTTTCTTTAGAGAGTATATTTTTAAACTCGCATTTCCAGGCATAAACATCATCCGTACAAGCTTGATTTTTATAGGTTCCATTCCAACCTGATTCTGTATCATTTGTTTCGTAAATTAGTTGTCCCCATCTATTAAAAATCATAAAGCTGTAATTTTCAACTCCAATGACTAATGGTTTAAAAACATCATTTAAATTATCTTTATTGCCTGGAGTAAATGCATTTGGAATCCAAAATCTAAATTCAGGAATAACTTTAATTAATAATGTAGCCGAATTTGAACATGCGTAAATATTAGTGATTGTTTGGGTTACAAAATAATCATCCCACGTTAAATAAGTATGCAATGGATTAACTTCGTTAGAAGTAACTCCGTCATCAAAATTATAATTCCAGCTTACAATATTAGGAGAAGCGGAGGTGTTATAAAAGAAAATAGTAGGATCAAAAATAGTTGTTACTAATGGAGTAGCCGTAAAACTGGCTATTGGCGAAGGATTAACAGTTATGCTAGAAGCCGCTGAAAGCTGATTAACATCCACGCATTGGCTATTGGTTGAAATACTAAGCGAAAATGTGTAAATGCCCGGTGGACTAAAAGTATGCTTAGGATTTGATTCCGTTGAGGTTGTTCCATCGCTGAAGCTCCAAAGATAACTAATGGCCGATGCAGCCGAACTTGTAGCAGAAAATTGTACTTCAAGCGGATCGCAACCTACAGTTGTAATGGGATTAATAGAAGCAACTGGATTTTGGTATAATTCGATGATACTTGTAGTAGTGTCTATACAGCCATTTTCATTGGCAATTAATTGCACAGGATATAAGCCTGGTGCATTATATGAAATATTAGAAACAGTTTGATTAGTTGAATTTTGTATAGATGAATTAGCGCCAAAATCCCATGTTAATTGCCCGTTACTTCCCTGAAAAACGGATGTGCTTGTAAATGAGAAATTATTTAAATTGAAACATAATCCAGTGGCCGATATAAAATTAAAAGCGGCTACGGGAGTTGGGTTTACTGTTATAGTATTTATAGACGCAAGCAAACTTGTATCTACACAATTTTGGTTTGTGATTACACTTAATGAAAAACTATAAATGCCTGCAGGCGAAAAAACATGTGTGGGATCTTGAGCAGTTGAAGTACTGCCATCACTAAAAGTCCATAAGTAAGTCATAGGAGTACCAGCTGTGCTTGTATTTAAAAAATTAACAGTTAAAGGGTCGCAACCTATAGCGGGAAAGGTGCTGACAGATGCATTTGGATTTTCAAATACTTCTATGGTTTTTGTTGAAGTAGCCGTGCAGCCGTTTTCATTAATCGTAAATACTACAGGATAAACTCCAGGTGCGTTATAGGATACGTTATTAACGGTTAAAGTATTTGCGGTTTGAGGATTTGCATTTGTCCCAAAATTCCAATTAAACGTACCGTTTCCTTGAAAAAGTCCAGACCCATTAAAGTTGAAGTTGTTGCCATTTAAGCATTGAGCATTTGGTGCAATATAATCTGGAGATAATAAGGGATAAACGTTAAACACCTCAGTTGTAGTATCTCCGCAGCTACTGCCAGGATTTACAATTAATGTTACAGTGTATGTTCCGCTATTTGTAAACGTATAGGTAGGGTTATAAGAAGTAGAAGTATCTGCTAATGTGGAGGAATCTCCAAAGTCCCAAAAATAGGTTGAGCCGTTAAAACTATTATTCCAATATGAAATAGTGAAGCCGTTACAGTACCCAGTTCCCTGACCGTTATTAGTGGAAGTTTGCGATAGAATATCGGCGGCTACAACAAATGGGCAATTAATAACATTAAACTGAAAATCACGGTGATGAACATCAATTAGTTGACCATTTCTATATTCACTAACACATACACCAACTACCCACTGTCCTAAAATATTTGGCACACCATCTAAAAAACCAGTAGTAGGATTAATGTTGATAGCAGGGCTTGAAGCTAGAGGGTAACTAGCAGAGTAGGGAGCGATAAATGGGACGCTTAGATAAGGTTGGGGTGTATTAACTGTTGGGCAAGCCGGTGGAGGGTTTGTACATAATGAGCTTCCGGACACATTATTATTTAAAGTAGGACAGCATGCATCAAGTCCATTAAACGGTGTGCACAAACTATATACCAACGAATCTCCATCAGGATCTATAGCAGAATGATCAAATGCAATTGGTAATCCGCTACATATATAAATTGGTGGTCTTTTAGTAAATCGCGGACTGTTATTGACGGCTACAACTTCAGGACCAGGGATATGTTGCCAATAACTAGCTCCTACTGCACCTGGATTTATTAAATTTAAGATTGTTCCATTTCTGCAGCATCGCTGATAAACCACATAATAACCGCCAGCGATAGGAGGTAAATTAACTGTTATTTCGTAAAGAGCTTCCTCTACGCAGGCACTACCTGCCGAAGCAGGAGCACAGGGACTATTGTTGCTTGGCGCAACCGTGCTAAAAGATAATGCTGTGAAATTTCCAGAAACCACTACATTGTTAGAAACATCATAAACCGTAAAGTAAGCAGGAATAATATTTCCTTGACTGTCTGGAAAACCATCAAATGGCGGTATTCCATTCAAACAATCCCTGTATACCTTCATGTGTATTTTATAATTATTTCCCCCCAAATTATCATAGTAAATTTCTCCACCAACAATGTGTGTTGCTGTTGCTATTTTACAAAGCAAAAAAAGCAGAATAAATAAATATGATCTAATTCTTTGAATCGGTATTAATCTTTAAATACTTGAAAAAATCCATTCAATTTTCTTCCATCAGATACGTTGAGGACATAAAAATAGGTTCCATCATTTACATTTGGTGACCAGTCATTTTTATAATCATCACTATTATACAATTTATTGCCCCACCTACTAAATACACTTAACGACGAGCCTGGGAAATTCTCTAAGCCATTAATTCTGAAGAAATCATTTATACCATCTCCGTTAGGAGTAACAACGTTTGGAGCTAAAATGTTGCAATCAATACTATTAATATCAATTGCCAAGCTATCAGTATATAAACATTGATCGGTAACAACAATTGTGTATGAGCCATTGCTCGGAGTTAAACTTTGCGTGAAATAAAATGTGTAGTTAGTCGTATCGAACGGAACAATACCACCACCAGGGATTAACCAACTAATTGTGTATGGTTGATTACCTCCATCTATTCTCACAGTAATGGCTATGATTGAATCTAAACAAAATATAACCGGAGAAGTATTAATAATTTGTGGCGCTGTAGTAATTAGACTCGGTGTAAAAACTATTGCACTAGTGCATGAAGGTAAGCTTGAACCTATTAACGTATAAGTAGAATTTACAAGCGGAGAGACAACAATGGAATTAGTTGTTGCGCCAGTGCTCCAAGTATAACTAGTGGCACCACTTGCTGTAACGGTAGTAGTTTGTCCGGCGCAATAAGGCGTGCCTGTGACAGTAAGAGTTGGAGGAGGCGTAACGCTAACGGTATAAACGGCTGTGTTTGAGCAAGACGCGGCTATTGAACTTACTGTATAATTTGTAGTGACAGTAGGCGAAACATTTATAGCTGAGCTATTAGAGCCTGTATTCCAAGTATAACTTGTGCTGCCTAATGCTGTGAGAGTGGTGTTTTGGCCTAAACAAATAGAATTATTTCCAGTAACAGAAAGTGCTATACCAACAACACTTACTGTTGAAACGGCGGAGTTGGTGCAAGTACCATTTGCACCTATTACAGTGTAAGTTGTATTTACATTTGGACTCACTAATAAAGTATCGTTTGCAACTCCAGTACTCCATGTGTAGGTTGTTGCGCCAGATGCCGTTAAAGAGGCTGTTGAGCCAATACAAATCAAAGTACTTGAACTTACAATTGTAGGAGTAGATACAGGATTTATAGTAATTGTTTGCGTTGTGGGCTTATTACAAATATCATTTACCGTAATGGTAAAATTTGTTGGTGAATTTATTGGTCCAGTGTTCAAGGTAGCCGTATTTACTGGTGGTGCAGTCCAAGTATAGGTATATGGCGGATATCCGTTGGTTGCACCAGCATTTAGTAAAATAGAGTTTCCTGTGCAAACTAAGGTGCTATTTTGCCCAATACCGATAGGTACATAATCTTCAATGTATAAATTAAATTTTATAGAATTAGTCGATAAACAAGATAAAGTATTGGTTACAAAACTCGACATTTCAAATTTTATAGTGTCTGTCCCTTCAATTAAATTATCTTGAAGCGCATTGATATTACAAATCTTAATAGTATCCTGGTTTGCGGCAAAAATTAATTTTGTTGGCCAAGAAAATCCTGGGTTTCCAGATTGGATATAATCTGGGCCTAATAGGGCATTCCCAGTAACCTGAAGATTAAATGAATCTACAACAGATATATTGCCATTTCTAATAAAATAAGCACAATAGGTATTACAGTCTTCCACTAAAACTGAATCAGGAATGTTTGAATTTGAATTTATTGTATAAACATTTAATGGAGGGGCGCTACTAAATGATCCGCCTTGTAAAAATACTCCAGAATCCCATACACCATCTCCACCATCAGCAATAGCAATTTTTATATGATAGGTTTGCCCGCAAATTACGTTCTCTAAAGCATATAAAACTGTTGTTAGGCCATCAAATTCGCAATTAATGGCATTGCCAGCATTACTTCTATAATAGGATGCGTTTAAACCACCGTTCACATTATCAATCGATACTGGCGTGTTGGTTCCGGGCAAAAGCGCTACATTTTTATTCACGAAATTTCCACCAGCGGGATTAGGCCCACTTAAAAAGAAAGCAAACGCGTCATTTACTCCTGCGTTTACATATTCCGGGTATTCCTCTGAACCAAAACAATATCTAAATTTAAGGGAGTCGCCGTTAGGTATAAAATCAAATTCAAGTACTGCTGCATCAAAAGTAAAAACACCAGAGACAGCATCTAACAAAGGATCGCCAGCACCTACCCAGTTTGTTCCAGTGCTCCCAGAATTATTTGGACCTTGAGGGCCATTAGCATTAGCAGTAGAAGCATGACCAGTGCTTAAATAAACACCAGACGGAATTCCTAAATTAGTGCTAGCTGTAGCAAAAAATTGAGCTATTTGCAGTGGGTCGCCTGTGTAGGTAATATTACTTGCAGTAACGCCATTACCAAGCAATACATTTTGTACTAATTGCTGGGGAGTTAATGTTTGCGTCGTTGTTAACTGTGCTTTTATGTTTACAGAAGCAAAAAGCACAAAAACCATTATAAAACAGAATATTCTCATAAACTCAAAAATAAGTGATAAACAAATCATTAACAACTTTTTCAATCATTCAAAATGGCATTTTAAATAAAAAAAGTACATTAGTACCAAAATTTTACAGCAATGGAGCGAAATCAAATACAAACCTATTTAAATGCTAACAAAGAGCGTTTTTTAAATGAACTTTTAGATTTATTAAAAATACCATCTATAAGTGCTAAGCCAGAACATAAATCCGACATGCAAACAACAGCAGAAGCTGTAAAACAACGATTAATTGAAGCGGGCGCTGATAAAGTTGAAATTTGTCAAACAAAAGGTTATCCGGTAGTTTATGGCGAAAAAATAATTGATGTTACGAAACCTACGGTAGTAGTTTATGGGCATTATGATGTACAACCTGCCGATCCAATTAATTTATGGGACTCACCGCCGTTTGAACCTGTCATTAAAAAAACGGAAGTACATCCAGAAGGCGCTATTTTTGCTCGTGGAAGTTGTGATGATAAAGGCCAAATGTATATGCATGTAAAAGCATTTGAAACAATGATGAAAACGAACACATTGCCTTGTAATGTAAAGTTTATGATTGAAGGCGAGGAAGAAGTTGGCTCTCCAAATTTAGGGCCTTGGATTATTGAGAATAAAGAAAAATTAAAGGGAGATATTATTTTAATTTCCGACACATCCATTATAGCCAATGATATTCCTAGTATTGACGCCGGTTTAAGAGGTTTAGCTTACATGGAAGTTGAAGTAACTGGACCAAGCAGAGATTTACACAGTGGTGTTTATGGCGGCGGAGTTGCAAATCCAATCAATATTTTATGCAAAATGATTGCTACTTGTCATGATGAAAATAATCACATTACAATTCCTGGTTTTTATGATAAAGTACAAGAGTTAAGTTCCGACGAAAGAACAGAAATGGCAAAGGCACCTTTTAATTTAGAAGACTATAAAAAAGACTTAGATATTAAGGAAGAAAGAGGAGAGCAAGGTTATTCAACAAATGAACGAACAGGTATTCGCCCAACGTTAGATGTTAATGGTATTTGGGGAGGTTATACTGGCGAAGGTGCAAAAACAGTTTTGCCTTCCAAGGCCTTTGCAAAAATCTCCATGCGTTTAGTGCCAAATCAATCTTCAAAAGAAATTAGCGATTTATTTATCAAACATTTTGAGAGCATTGCACCAAAATCAGTAAAGGTAAAAGTTACTGCTCATCATGGCGGAGAACCTGTTGTGGTGCCAATTACATCCAAAGGGTTTTTAGCTGCCAGTAAAGCTATGGAAGAAACTTACGGTAAAAAACCTGTTCCTACGCGCAGCGGTGGCAGTATTCCAATTGTAGCTTTATTTAAAAAAGAGTTAGGAATGGATAGTATTTTATTTGGTTTTGGATTAGATAGCGATGGGTTGCATTCGCCAAACGAACACTATGGTTTATTTAATTATTACCGCGGTATTGAAACCATTCCATTGTTTTATAAATACTTTACAGTTTAAAAATTTAACACAGAGTTAAGGAGGCACAAAGCACACAGAGTATATAATTTACTCTCATTTATGCAAAAAACTCCTCACCTCTGTGTTTAAAAAATGAAACAAAAAAAATCAATAGCAATTATTGGAGGCGGCGCATCAGCTTTGATGTTGGCTTGTTCATTAGATGCTAGTAAATATAATATTTCTATCTATGAAAAAAATGCAGCCTTAGGGCGTAAATTTTTAGTAGCAGGAAAAGGCGGATTTAATTTAACACACTCTGAAGGTTTTACACAATTCGCAGAACGTTATCATCCACAAAAATTTATTGAACCATTTTTAAACCATTTTTCAAATACTGATTTTACAAATTGGTTAAAATTTATTGGCATTGAAACCTACGTTGGGAGCAGTAAACGAGTGTTTCCTATAAAAGGAATTAAACCCATTGAAGTATTAAAAGCAATTGAATCTCAACTTCAAAAAAATAAAGTTTCTGTTATCTATAATCATACTTGGAAAGGTTGGGATAATGAGGAACTACTGTTTTCTCATCATAATGAACTCATAAAAACAAAACCTGATTTATTTGTTTTTGCGCTTGGCGGAGCAAGTTGGAAAGTTACAGGGAGCGATGGAAGTTGGACAACCTATTTTAATAACAAAGGAATTCAAATAAATAAATTTTATCCTTCTAATTGTGCCTATAAAATTAACTGGAATTCAGCTTTTATAAAAATGCATCAAGGTAACGCTTTAAAAAATTGCGAGTTTACCTGCGGCAATATGTCACGAAAAGGCGAAGCTGTTATTACTGAATTTGGAATTGAAGGAAGCGGGATTTATCCATTAAGCAAAGAGATTAGAAAGCAACTTATTCTCCCCAACATTAGTCACCCTGAACTCGTTTCAGGGTCTCATGAGATGCTGAAACAAGTTCAGCATGACGTAGTAGCTAAATTATTTATCGACTTTAAGCCTGATTTATCTTTAGAAGAAATCAAAAAACGTTTAGAAAATAAAGGCAATTTATCTACCAAAGATATTCTTGAAAAAAAAATAAATCTCTCTTCTACGCAAATAGAATTATTGAAACTTGCATCTTCAAAACAAGAATATAACAACACTCATTTTTTAAGCCAGTTAATAAAAGCATACCCGTTAAATGTTACAGATTTTGCTCCAATAGATGATGCTATTTCTACCGTTGGAGGAATTTCGTTGGAGGAAGTGAATGAAAACTTAGAGTTAAAAAAACTCCCAAAGCAGTATGTAATAGGGGAAATGCTCGATTGGGATGCGTCTACTGGCGGTTATTTATTGCAAGCTTGTTTTAGTATGGGTAAATTTTTGGCAGATAAATTAAACATAAAAAAGATTTAGTTTTTATTACTGTATAATTACTTTTATACTATTTGTTTTTCTGTTGTTTGTAAAATTGAGTATGTATAATCCTTTTCCAAAGGACATGAAATTAATTTCTTTTTTAAGCGAACCGTTTAAAGTTGTTAATTGCTCTGTATAAACTTTCTGACCAACCGCATTAAAAATATCTAATTGATACTCTTCTTTTGTAGCTGCAGATATATTTATAGTAACGTTTCCTGAACTTGGGTTTGGATATACACTTATGTTATTTCTATTGTCTATATCTTTAACATTCGTAATTAACGAATTGTATAAATTGATATTATCTAAATACAAACCTTGTCCATAAAAACCTCTGTTTTGAAATGCAAACATCACACTTGCCTCTCCTGCGTATGCTAATAAATCAATGGTATCTTTTTTCCATTGTGCTGAGGTTGGAACAAAAAGCGAGCTCGTGTTATCTGGAGCAGTTGCTAATGCCGTATTTCCTTTTACATAAAGTGGCGTATAGCTTGTTCCACAATCCGTTGATATTAAAACAGCAAGCGTGTCATTGTTTACACTACTATATCTTGCATAAGCTCTATCAAACGTTAGCATAGGATGAATAGAAGAACTAAAATCATATTTTGGTGTTCTTAATTCATCTCGTTTTCTATTCACATCATTATTATAATTGTCAAAATAAACCGATTGAGAACTTGCGCCAAATCCTCCAGCTAAAGTACTATGCTCCCATACAGTTCCGTCGTTGCCTGCATCATAATTCTCCCAATTTGGAGGCGTAACTGTTGTTACAAAGCCTTCTGTAAAAGGAATAGCTTGTGGAGCTGTGACATTTATATAAGAAACTTTTGTTGTAGAGTTTGTGCCACTACCATTTGAAACTGTTAAGGTTACATTATATATACCGGTTGCAGAATAACTAACTGTTGGATTTTGAAGGTTTGATGTGGATGGTGTTCCTCCAGCAAAAGTCCAGTTCCAAGTGGTTGGATTACCAAAACTTAAATCAGTAAATGCTACCGATTGATTAACACAAATTGTATTTGTGTTTGATGCAAAATCTGGGGCTGGACCAAAGCTTGTATTGATGGGTAATTCCCAAACACCTCTGCCATAATAAGCAACACGTAGTAAACTTGCCGCTGTTCCTGGATTATACATCATAAAATCTCTAATGTTTGCAACGGAAGGTAAATTATAAGTTATGTTTACCCAATTCGTCATACTCATATCTTTATAATACACCGCATTGGCAGAGCAAACATAAATAGCTTCGTTAGTGCTAAATTCATCATGGTAAATTTTTATAATATTTACCGTTGGTAAATTTGAAGAAACATTCGTCCATGTCGCGCCTTTATTTACCGAACGATACACTCTGTTCCCACATGAAATATAAACGACATTGGAATTTGTTTTTACAGTTGCAATGTTTGCTATTAAGCTTGTTGAACTAGGTGTTGTATAATTTGTAAAAGTTGGCGATGCCGCTAAAGCATTATCACTCCTATGAATTTTATTATTTGCTGTAATAACATATAGGATAGTTGAGTCTGACTGCGAAGAGCTTATTGCTTTGACCGTTTGATTAAATGTGCTTATTTGAGTCCACGTTGGACTTGCATTATTTAAGCCTGTTGTTCTCCAAATATTTTGCTCTCCGCTAAATGCTAAGGTGTTTATTTTTTTTGTAAATTCTAGCACAATATTGTTATCAGCCGTAAATGGTAAATTGTAACTTGTTTCATTTCCGTTAACAGGCCTTCTATCCCCAGTTTCATAATAGTAAACAACGTTATTAGTTAAGTAATCAAAGGATGATTTGCTTCCCCAATCACCGCCTCTATTGGTTCTCCATGAGTTTGATTGAAAATACAACTCTCCATTATCTTGTGTGCCAATACTGATCATATCTCTTTTAATTGGACTTTGACTTGCATGATAAATTTCAGTTGCACCCAACTCATCACTTTTTGGTGCCCAATTATCACCTAAATCATTACTCAACCAAACGCCACCATCATTTACATTAAATAATTTGTTTGGATATCTGTATGTAATTGATCCCACCAATCTGTTAATTGAGTCCAAGAAATACCTCCGTCAGTGCTTCGCCACACAACATGCGCAACCACAAAAACTGTATTGGCGTTAGTAGGGTCGGCAGTCATTGCAAAATTATAATCTCCTTGTCCGCCGCCACCAGCATCATAACCAACTAAACTTTGCGCAGGATTATTATATACTGTTGTAAAACTCGTGCCACCATCAGTTGATTTTAAAATTGTTCCTTCATCTGCTATCATTCCTAAATAAATCACATTAGGATTAGCAGCACTAACCGCTATACGCATACCGTTTCCGCTTCCTCCACCTGGAATAACAACGCCATTTGTAATCTGTGTCCAGGTACTTCCAAAGTCAGTTGAGCGCCAAAATTCCGAAAATGTGCATGCATAAAGTGTACTGGAACTTCCTGGTTTAAATTGCATATCTGTAAAATCGCCACCTGTTTTTACCAAACTCCAATTTGCACCAGCATTGGTTGATTTATAAATTCCATTATCAGTAGCAGTAACCAAAACGTTAGTGTTGGTTGGATCCATTAAAATTTCTACTGGCAATCTGTTTCCCATTCCAGTGCTTGATTGCAACCAATTCTGCCCGCCATCTATACTTTTCCAAATTCCAAAATCTGGTGAATAGTAATTTGGATCTCCGGTTCCTAAATAAATAATATTATCATTTGTATAATCTATACAAGCTGATGCGCAAGCCGTTGAAGGTAATTTATCTGTACCAGTTTTAATCCATGTCAATGCGCTATCATTGCTAATCCATAAACCTCCTGATGCAGTAACAGCATACATTTTAAGCGGATTAGTTGGATGAAATTTTAATTGGCATACACGACCAATACCATTTACTTGTCCGCTTTCATTTGTAGGAAAAAGATTTGGACCAGTTTGTTGCCATGCAGTTCCGGGCTGCGAAAAACAAGTGCATGAAATTACAAGAAGTATAGCAATAGAAGTTTTGATTTTACTAGTCATGATTATTTTATTAAAAATAAATATATTTAATTTTTTTGTTGCTGATCTTGCCATAATTTAAGTCGAGCATCAGCATCTAATATGCTTCCGTCTGCCTGAACAAATGGCTCTACTTTTAATTTCCAATGTTTAAATTTTTTTACGTCTAAGGCATATTTTTTTATATCAGCTTCATCACGTTCTTCTTTAGATTTAAACCATCTACTTAAAAAATTTCTTTTTGATGCTGCGCTTTTTGATTGTCCTATGATATCATTTTCTTCTTGAGGTTTTTTTCGATTTTCCCAAAACAAATCATATGCTTTAATAGCTTCAAGAT
>JBIKOX010000287.1:0-2619 GCA_044357775.1 Bacteroidia bacterium
CATTCCTAAAATAGCGCTTTGTGGAGGATTAATAATTGGAGTACTCATCATACTACCAAATACTCCGCCGTTAGTGATGGTGAAAGTTCCGCCCGTCATATCTTCGATGGTTAATTTTCCATCACGTGCTTTAACGGCCAGTTCTTTAATACCTTTTTCAATATCAGCAATGCTCATTAATTCAGCATTACGCAATACAGGCACCATTAATCCTTTTGGCGCACTTACGGCAATACCAATATCACAATATTTATTATAAACTAACTCTTCGCCATCAATCATTCCATTTACTGCTGGGTAATGATATAACGCTTCGGTAACTGCCTTTGTAAAGAAACTCATGAAACCAACATTTGTTCCATAAACCTCTTTAAATTTATCTTTATACTTTGCGCGAATTGCATAAATTTCACTCATGTCCACTTCGTTGAAAGTGGTTAACATAGCGGTTTCGTTTTTAACGGCTACTAAACGCTTAGCAACTGTTTTACGTAAAGACGTCATTTTTGCTCTTTCTTTTTCTCTTCCACCTTGCCAGCTATTGCTTAATACTTTTGCAGCAGTTGGTAAACCATTTGATAAAGCAGCTAATACGTCTTGTTTTGTAATACGGCCATCTCTGCCACTACCTGCTAATTGACCCGCTTGAATATTATTTTCAGCCATTATTTTTGCAGCAGCAACACTTGGTGTGCCAGTTGCGTATGTCGACTGCTTCTCGACTGCGCTCGAAGTAACAGCAGCTTCTTTTTTAGGCTCTACTTTAACTTCTGCTTTTGGAGCTTCCAAAGCGGCTTTTGCTTCTGGTTTAAAAGAGGTGTCAATTTTTACAACCACCTGACCAACTTTAACCGTATCGCCTTCAGCAGCTAATACTTCAATTTTACCAGACTCCTCAGCATTTAAAGTTAAGGTAGCTTTATCAGAATCTACCTCTGCTAAAACATCATCTTTTTCAACGATATCGCCAGTGTTTTTTACCCAACGAGCAATAACTACTTCTGTGATTGATTCACCTGGACTTGGTACTTTTAATTCTATAATTGCCATATAATTAGTTTTTAGTTATAAGTTCTTGGTTTTTAGTTTTGTTAATTTGTCTATTTAATTAAACAATCTCTTTAATCTTTTATTTTACTAATACTTTAGAAAAAATGCTTGTCATAATTTCTTCGTTTTCTGCTGCATGACGTTTTGCATAACCAGTTGCAGGACTTGCCGCAGCATCTCTACCAATATATTTTAAATTTAATGAACGCAAGTTGTTATCTACAAAACGCCAAGGACCCATGTTTTCAGGCTCTTCCTGAATAAATAAGAAACTAGTTGCTTTGTTGTATTTTTTCAAAACAGCATCTATTTGTTTTTGTGGGAAAGGATATAATTGTTCTAAACGAATAAATGCAATGTCTTCAGTTCCTTCTTTTTCTCTCCGCTCAATTAAATCGTAATATACTTTACCTGAACAGAAAGCAACACGTGTTATGTTTTTAGCATCAATACTATCATCTAATATTTCTTGGAAATTAGCTTTTGTAAAGTCGGTTAACTTACTTACACAAGTTGGGTAGCGTAATAATTTTTTTGGAGTAAAACATACTAATGGTTTACGGAAATCACGTTTTAACTGACGGCGAATAACATGAAATTGTTGAGCCGGTGTTGTAGCATTAACAATTTGCATATTGTTTTCAGCGCAAGCTTGTAAAAAACGTTCCATGCGCGCAGATGAATGTTCCGGCCCTTGTCCTTCGTAACCATGAGGCAACAATAAAACTAAGCCGTTCATACGACGCCATTTGTATTCGGCAGCCGTTAAATATTGATCAATAATAATTTGTGCTCCATTAAAGAAATCTCCAAACTGAGCTTCCCAAATAGTTAAAGTGTTAGGCGCAGCAAAAGCATAACCATATTCAAAACCCAAAACTCCATATTCACTTAATAATGAGTTATAAATTTCCAATTTAACTTGTGCATCAATATTATTTAATGGCGTATATTCTTCCTCGCTGTCTTCTATTTTTATAATAGCATGACGGTGAGAGAATGTACCTCGCTCAACATCTTGTCCGCTAAAACGAACCGGAAAACCTTCTTTCATTAAAGATCCGTAAGCTAATAACTCTCCCATAGCCCAATCATAATTGTCATTCACAATCATGTTTTTTCTATCGTCAAATAATTTTTGAATTTTATTGAAGAATTTTTTGTCTTTCGGTAATTCAACCGATTTTTTAGCAATCTCTAAAAATAATTTTTCATCTATTGCTGTTTTAGGACATTCATCAAAGTCATTTGCTCCAGCCATTTTCACACCTTTCCAATTTCCTTCTAAGAAAGAAGTAATTTTTGCTTTTTCGGTTTTCTTGGCTTCATCTAAATTAGCATCTAATTCTGCTTTAAAGGCTGTTTCAATTGCTTTTGCTTCATTTGCTAATTCTGAATTCTCTGATTTTAGTTTTTCAATATAAAGATCTTTTGGGTTTGGATGAGTAGCAATTGCTTTATATAACAATGGTTGAGTGAAACGAGGCTCATCGCCTTCGTTATGACCATATTTACGGTAACATAACACATCTATAAATACATCGCGGTGAAATGTTTGACGAAACTCCA
>JBIKOX010000288.1:0-2591 GCA_044357775.1 Bacteroidia bacterium
TTCTGGATCTTCATGTAATTTTTTTCCTAAGCCATGACCTACTAATTCTCTAACAACACCATAACCATTTTTTTCGGCATGGGTTTGTATAGCATGTCCAATATCACCAATTCTATTGCCACTCTTAAATTGTTCAATGCCAATATATAGGCACTCTTTTGTAACATCTAGCAATTTTTGAACTTCTGGAGCAATCTGCCCTACAGCAAATGTGTAGGCGTGATCACCATGATATCCATTTTTTAAAACACCGCAATCCACAGAAATGATATCTCCTTCTTGTAGAGGTTTATCATTTGGAATACCATGCACTACGGATGCATTTAATGACATGCAAAGGGAGTTAGGAAAGCCGTATAAACCTTTAAATCCGGGAATACCTCCATTATCTCTAATGTACTCTTCGGCTATTTTATCTAAATAAACAGTTGTTACACCTGGTTTAATTTCTTTTGCAATGATTCCTAATGTTCGAGATACACTTAATGCGGATTCTCTCATTAATTCTATTTCTTCTCTGTTTTTCAGGATAATCATTTGCCAAATAGTTTTTGAAAAAATGTTTTTTCTTGTTTGTAATTATTGTGAGCCTCCGGGTTTTTAACCATATGATTAAAATTGTCACCCTCAGGATGAAGAATTTGCCAAGTAGCACTCCAACCTAAAAAACCACCTACATTTCTATCATCAATAAAAATATCTACGTTCAACTTTCTCGGTGTATCTGCGGTAATTACTTCTTCAGGATAATTTTTATTGACAGCGTAAAATTCAACTCCATTTTTTTTACAAAATTCAACAGCATCCTCCAATAAACTTCCAGTGCGGTAGGTATATAAAATTAATTTATGTCCTTTTTTTTGTAATTCTTTTATTGTAGCAAAAGCAAATAACATCTCTTTTCCAATTCTTGGATAATCATGCTCTACAATAGTTCCATCAAAATCTATAGCTATTGTTTTACTTTCGTTATTTAAAAATTGTTGATTCATTTTTATATATTTTCGGCTTTTAATACCTGTAAATTGGCACCTAATTCATAACAACGAGGAACCGCTGTACCAATTTCAAATTCTAAAATTTGTTGAGGTGTTAAGTTTTCTAAATACATAATTAAAGCTCTTAAACTATTACCATGCGCAGCAATTACAATGTTCTTCCCTTCTTTTAATTTCGGTTCAATTTCAGTTTTGAAATAAGGTATAACCCGCGCTGCCGTATCTTTTAAGCTTTCTCCGTTAGGAGGCGCTATATCATAACTTCTTCTCCATATTTTAACTTGATCTTCTCCAAATTTTTGAGCAGTTTCTGTTTTATCTAATCCTTGCAAGTCGCCATACATACGTTCATTTAACGCTTTGTTGTATGTTGTTGGAACATTAGCTTGGTTAGAAACTTCAAGAGCTAATTTTAAAGTGTTTTGTGCGCGTTTTAAATCAGACGCATATGCTAAATCAAACTTAAATGGTTTTAATTTTTCTCCAGCATTTTTTGCTTCCTGAATTCCTTTTTCTGTTAATTCAACATCAACCCAACCCGTAAATTTATTTTCTAAATTCCATGTACTTTGTCCATGTCTAAAAATTACTAATGTTGCCATACTTTTATTAAAAAAATTCAAAGATAATATTTATAGTTTTTATTTTATGCTTCTTAACACTTATTAGTAAGCTCTTGCAAATAAAACACGCTGAGTGCTTGGTTTTCCGCTATAAATACAAACGCCATCTTCTTGCTTATTATTTAAAGGTACACAACGAATAGTTGCTTTTGTTTCCTCTTTAATTTTTTCTTCGGTTTCAGGTGTACCATCCCAATGCGCATAAACAAAACCAGGTTTTTCATCAAGCACTTTTTTAAACGCTTCGTATGAATTTACACTGGTTGTTAATTCTTCATTTCGAGTTTTAGCTTTAGTAAATAAATTTGATTGAATATCATGTAATAAATTTTCAATTAAAACATCAACACCTTCAAGACCAACGGTTTCTTTTGTTAATAAATCTCTACGTGCAATTTCTATGGTTCCATTTTCTAAATCTCTTTCGCCAATTGCAATGCGCACAGGAACGCCTTTTAATTCATACTCTGCAAATTTCCAACCCGGACGCTGAGAATCTCTGTCATCATATTTTACGGAAATTCCTTTTGCCTGTAATTTCTTTTTTATATCGTTAGCTACTGCCGAAACTTTAGCTAAGCCTTCATCGCCTTTATAAATTGGT
The DNA here is from genome assembly GCA_044357775.1 of Bacteroidia bacterium. Taxonomy (GTDB): domain Bacteria; phylum Bacteroidota; class Bacteroidia; order B-17B0; family Aurantibacillaceae; genus UBA4416. Next base: position 2,226 of record JBIKOX010000288.1, read on the forward strand.
ACAATAACTACTTGTATTGGTGCTAATTTTGGCGGCAATACTAAACCTTTGTCGTCACTGTGACTCATTATTAAGGCTCCAATTAAACGCGTTGAAACTCCCCATGAAGTTGCCCAAACATATTCTTGTTTATTATCTTTAGTTACATATTTTACATCAAATGCTTTAGCAAAATTTTGACCTAAAAAGTGTGATGTTCCTGCTTGTAAAGCTTTGCCATCTTGCATTAAAGCTTCAATACAATATGTGTCATCTGCTCCGGCAAAACGTTCGTTAGCTGATTTTAAACCTTTTACAACAGGCACAGCCATCCAGTTTTCCACAAAATCAGCATACACTTCTAACATTTGTTTTGTTTCAGAAATA
>JBIKOX010000289.1:0-2582 GCA_044357775.1 Bacteroidia bacterium
TGTCATTATTCAAATCTAAAGGATACGTTGCATTGGGAGTAGCGTCAGGTATGTCAGTGTATATAATTTGTGAGCTTAATGTACTATGGAAAAATAATAAAATTATTAAGCAGCAAAAGGACGCCACTTTTTTATGAACTATTTCTTTTGTTTTCATTTTTAATGTAAGTGATGATCGTGTTTGGCTGATACTTTTAATTGTACAGTTAAAACTATCATCATGCAGTACTGGTTTTTAGTATTAACTATAATTAATCCCCAACGATTACTGTTTTTAATGTTGCTCTTGTTTTGGTATTTGAGATGGTTGTAAAATAGACTCCATTAGATAGTTTTGGTAATGTTATATCAATTTGTTGTTGACTGTTAATTACAACAGCTTTTTGTTCAAACACTAGTAATCCTGCAGTATTATATACTTTAATATTTAAAGCATTATTATCTATAGTAATTTGCTTAATTGTAAAATTGCCGTTGTTTGGATTCGGATAAATTTCAAAATCTGATAACTGATTCACGACTTGATTTATCCCTGTTGGGTTTATTAATTCCTTTACAGCTTTGTATGCATTTATTTTACCTGCTCCCCACAATACTGGATTTGGCGTTGCAGTGGTGTAAGTATCTTTAATAGCAGTTTGCGAAATAAGATTTTTTATTTGAGTAGGAGTAAGCAAAGGATTTATTTGCAGTAATAAAGCAACAATGCCTGTTGTCATTGGCGCAGACATAGATGTCCCACTCAGTTCTCCATAGTAATACGTTTTATTATTTAATGGGTTTGTGAACGAACTAACAACATTTGTTCTAGATGAACCGGTTGCTGAATAAGCAGTATCATAAACGCTAACGGCTGATGCAATTGTTAATCCCGGAGCTGTTATTTCTGGTTTTATTCTGTTATCTATTGTTGGCCCATGACTTGAAAATGGTACAATTTTATTGACGTTGACATAATTATTATAACTCCAAGCGCTGCCTGCCAAATCCGTATAAGTAACTTTTGAGGCATAAGCCCCCACAGTGATGGCAGAGTTTGTACAAGCCATTTCCCCAATTGTATAATCTGTATTTCCTGCAGTTGCCCCAACAACACCAGTGGTTGAAAATGAACCATAAATTCCAGTTGAATTAGATACATAACCTGTCCAAGCATGAACTGTACCTGCATTTGCTTTAACGGTTAAACATAAATTACGGTTTGTTTTACTATAAACATCAATTAATACGTGCGGTTTCAAGTTGTAATCAGCTGGAATTAAACTCATCTTAAAATAGCAAGTATCATTAGCATTTCCAACAATAAATGTATCAATGCTTGTTGAGTTTAATGTAAAAAAACGTGTTTCACTAATCAATGTTATAACATTGTAAAGCGATAATTTTATTTTGAAAATTTGAGATGGATCACCCCAAATATCTAACCAAGTTTTTTTCTGCGGAAACGATGTGCTAAAATTAACGACTGTTTTTAATAAGGTATCGGTGGCAGTAAAACTTTTTTTGACGTGAACGTTATTTGTTCCATTATTCCCTGCTGATACAACAAATATTTTTCCTGCACCAGTTAAGTTGTCGCAAGCTTGACTGAATAAAGAAGTTCCATCGTGAGGACCAAGTGTGCAACCCCAACTTAAATTAACAACAGCGGGTTTTCCAACGGAGGCAGCATAAGTATATACATAGTTCATTCCATCAATTATATCGCTCATTCCAGCGCTTGTCCATTGCGACGATGCAGGAGTAATTCCAACCATCACTAAATCGCTTTCGTATGCTACACCTCTTAATTTACCTGCAGTTGGGCTACCAAAACCAGAACCTGCCGCAATTCCGGCAACATGCGTACCGTGAGTTTGTAAGGCATTGTCTGTACCAGCAGTTACCATACTCAACGAATCTAATAATTCGTTTCCATATGTATAGCCAACTGGAGGCGTGCCATTACTTTTTTGTTCCCATACTCTTTTAATTCTGTAAACATTTCCAAGTGTGTCGTAAAAAGCAGGATGAGTGTAATCAATACCAACATCTAAAACACCAACTACTACATTCTTACCTGTATATGCCATTGGTAATCCAATTCCCTTATGCACCGAATCAACTCGAGTTGTTTTGCGGGCGATTTCTAAGTTTGTATAAATAGGTTCATCTAATTGTATGTAATCTATTCCGTTTAATAAAATAAAATTGTTTAATTTATTTTCAGGAATTTGAACTGTCCAAATATTTCCGGCTTTTGTTCCAATCTTTACATTGAGCGAATGAAATTGAGCTTCATTAATTGTTGATGTGACTTTTATTAAAGCACTTATAAAATAGGTGTTTTGAATTTTTTTATAAACTACCGTTGGTTTTTTATTTTCAGTTAATTCAGAAGTGTTACCGCTTAATAAATACTGCTGCGTAAAAGCGGATAACTTTGCTTTTGATATACTTTGTGCTTTACCTATTTGTGCAATAGTAAATAAGACTAAAAGGAAATAAATGTTTTTCATATGCTAAGTTATTATTTTTTAGTGGTTATTTATTATGAATTACTATTAAATCCTAACGCCAATAATTAAAATATCATCTACTTG
>JBIKOX010000290.1:0-2567 GCA_044357775.1 Bacteroidia bacterium
GAAATAAACGGAAAAGGTTATGTGGGAGGCGGCATTGATGACGCTGTATCAAGTATTGGAAATATATTTAATCAATTTTGGATGTATGATCCTACTTTAAACACTTGGACAACCAAAGCAAATACACCTATTAGTGCATTTAGGTCTGCTGGAATAAGTTGTAACGGAAAAGGTTACATGATTGGCGGCGCAAATTCTTTCTCCATTTTTAGCAGCGTTTACGAATATAATCCTTTAACTGATAACTGGGTGTCTAAGGCTAACTTTCCGGGAAATCCAAACAGCAGTGGTGGAAGAGAAGCTGGCACAGGAACTGCATTGAATAATAAAATTTATTTTGGATTAGGAAAGGATGATAGTTTTTTTCAGAATGATTGGTGGGAGTTTAATCCATCCAATAATACATGGGTTAGAAAAACTGATTTTCCTGCATCAGGCAGAACTGGAGCTTGGTCTTTTACAATTAACAATATGGCTTGTGTTGGTATGGGCAGCGATGGGTCGTTTAATTCAGATACCTGGTGGTATGATGTTATTGCAGATGCTTGGAACTACACTTGCACTTTTAGCGGTGGAGGGCGAAGAAGTGTTGCTGCCTTTGCAATAGGCAATGTTGGCTATATGGGTACAGGCAAATCGAGCGGAGGAACAAAACAAGATTTTTATAGATTAGATGCTGATGTAAGCGTCAATGACATAGCAGCGGCTTCAAATTTAATTTCAGTTTTTCCAAACCCAGTTACTATTGATGGATTTACTGCTGTGGTGGAAACAGAATTAACTGACGCTAGCATTTTAATTTTAAACCAAGAAGGAAAATTAATGAGTTCAGAACCACTTCTAAATCGAGAAAAACATTTTGATAGAAATGAATTGAAATCAGGCCTTTATTTTATTGTGATAAAAAACAAGAAACAACTATTAGCAACAAAAAAAATTATTTTACTTTAATGTTATAAGTCATGCAAAAACTAATACTTGTTTTTCTCTTCTGTAATTATATATTTTTTGCCTCAACACCAAATACATGGGTAAAAATAAATGACTTTACAGGTAATCCTCGAACTGGCGCCGCTGCATTTGTTATAAATAGCAAGGCATATATTACTAATGGATATGATGGTGCTGGCTATAAAAATAGTTTATACAGATATTATCAAAGCTTTGATGTTTGGGAAAAAATAACTGATTTCCCCGCTATGCCTCGCTTAAGCGCTATTTCATTTTCAATTGGAGGCAAAGGATATTTTGGTTCCGGACAAGGATTAGTTCAATATACAAAAGACTTTTGGGAATTTGACACTCTAACATTTGCTTGGACTCAAAAAGCTGATATTGGAGGATTGCCTCGAAAAGCCGCATGCGGTTTATCTTTAAACGGAAAAGGTTATGTTGGTTTAGGTCAATCATCTACTGGCTATTTAAACGATTGGTGGGAATACGATGTTGCAGCAAATATTTGGATAGCCAAATCTAATTGCACCGCTACTCCAAGAAAAGAAGCCTCAGCCTTTACAAGTGCCGGCAGTTGCTATATAACTTGCGGATACGATGGCTCTTTTAAAAATGATACTTGGGCATACAATCCTGCAACAAATAGTTGGTTATCCAAACAAGTATTTCCTGGAACACCAAGATATAACGCAACTAGTTTTACTATTGGTAATACTGGTTTTGTTGGACTTGGATATGACATTACTTTGAACTACACTCAAGATATGTGGCAATATTCTCCATATACAAATTCTTGGATTCAGATTTCTAATTTTGGAGGTTCCGCGCGTGAAGGTGCAAGTGCGTTTGTTTTAAATAATGAAGCGTATGTTTGCTGCGGTTATGATAATGCATACAAATATGACGTCTGGAAATATACACCGGGTTTTGATGTAGGTATTTCTGAAACTAAAAAAAATAATACCATTCAATTAATCTATCCAAACCCAACAAAAAATGAATTAAATCTTTTATTTCGTGAAAATATAAAAGAGGCTATCATTTCAATTTCCGATATTAATAGTAAAGTAGTTTATACTGAACATATATCATACTGCTCTGAAAAATCAATAAATATAGAGCACTTAGACGAAGGTGTTTATTTTGTAACGATTAAAAGTTCAAACAATATTACCTCTACAAAAAAAATAATTAAAATAAATTAGAAAACATGAAAAAATATTTTAATTATATCGTTATTCTGTTTTGTAGTTATACCTCCACTGGATTTGGACAATGTATTAATACAACTGCTTATGGAACAGCTAACGTAAATAGTTGCTCTAACGGCACCATTTCAACATGTAATTATGCTTCAGAATATGGCGAAATTACTTTCAATACAATTGGCACTTACACCTTTAATTCTTCAGTAACAACTGATTATTTAACATTGACCACTTCAGCTAATGTTGTTATTGCTTCAGGAAGCGCACCGTTAGTAGCAACTATACCATCAAATGGCGCCTATAGATTGCACGTTTCAACTAATTCAAGTTGTGGCACTCAAAATACTTGTAGAGTTACAACATATGCATGCGCCACAGCAACTGCATCAGGAGGGTGTATAAGCA
>JBIKOX010000291.1:0-2543 GCA_044357775.1 Bacteroidia bacterium
GCGAAATTTAAAAAGACTATCGCAATACGCAGTATCGGCAATTGGAATTCTGATTCTGTAAAAACCTGTATCGTTTGCGCTAGGATTATACCCTGCAACGCCCCAAACTTTTTTCCAAATTCCATTTATACCTTGATTTGGTTTAAAAAAATCTAAGCACAACGAATCGTTTACTTCTGGAGCTTCACCAAAACCTTCGGCCTGATAATAAAAAGTTAAAAAAATACTGTCGGCTGGGCTATAGGTATGTGTTAATGTAGCTTTTAAATTAATATACCTTGATGTTAATGTGTCCGCTGTTCCCGAATAACTTACAGGAGCATTAATTAAATAGGGATACCCTTTTTTGTTAAGACCATCAAAGGTTGCTACTCCTAAAGTAAGGGGGTTAAATGCAAATCCTGTGTTAACATATACGTTTGAGTCTATCCAATTATTATCAGAGGGATAAGGAGATTTATAGGCGTAAGAAAAATCATCAAAAAAAGGAAGATTAAGTGGAGTTACAGTGTTTGTTTTTTTAATTTGCGAAGAATTTTGAGGGAGTGCTAGCAAATTAAAATTGCCAGTTAAAGGACGCAAGTGTTCTTGAGCAAAGGTTGAAAAAACCGTCACGTTAAATGCAACGAAACTAATCTTAAAAATTATTTTTATTAAACTCATCCTTACTCGTTAATTTTCTTCAGCATTAGTTTTAGTAACCGAATCAGTAGGCTCAGCTATATATTCGTTTTCCATTTTACCAACCAATAAATCTATTTTACTACCTTTTTTTATTGCATCGCCCGCCGCCACTTCGTTTCCTTTAAAAAACTGTTTTAATACACAGCCTTTGCAATCGGCGGCAACTTCTTTTATGTCCCCCACTTTAAGCCCATAACTTTCAATCATAAAAACTGCCTGGCGAGTGCTTCTGTCAACCAATTTAGGCATTGCTATTTGTGGAGCTTGCGTACTAGTAACGTATAAATAGATTATTCTATTGTGTTTTACTACAGATTTTGCTTCTGGATCTTGCTTAACAACAATGCCCGGTTTTTCTTTTGGCTCATATACACTATCAATAATAACATAACCTACATTTTTATCAATCACAAAATTATCTAATTCAGAAATTGCTTTTCCCTTAAAATCAGGAACCTCAGCAGTTTCGCCATGATGAGTATAAATTGCTAAAACTTTAAATAACGTCCACAAAACCACTATGAGGCTTATCACAGAAATGATAAAATGCTTAAAAAACACTTTAGATTTTAGAAATGCAAAAAACTCGTTCATAAAAAATAGACTGCTAATATACTCAAAAATAGAGACATAATAGCGTTCAAAGCAAGTGATTTAATCTTAATCTAGAATTGCTATTGAGACGTTTGCAAACAAATAACAAAATCCATTTTCTAATTTATAAAGCTTTTGGTTTTAAAACTAGTACTGAATAAAAATGGCTATCACTTAATAATATCAGGCTTGAGATAGATTTTTTGCAAAAAAAACACTGTAAATTTTTGATTTACAATAAAAAGCATATCTTTGCAGCCCAATTTTTAATTTTAATTCGCTGATTTTAAATAAATTGTAAATGACTAAAGCAGATATTGTAAACGAAATTTCAGAAAAAACAGGCATAGAAAAGGTTGTTGTGCAAACAACAGTGGAGACTTTTATGAAATCTATTCGTACCGCTATGACTGATGGAAAGAATGTCTATTTGCGTGGTTTTGGTACTTTTGTGGTTAAAAAGCGTGCTGAAAAAGTGGGACGTAATATTTCAAAAAACACAACAGTAATTATTCCAGCACACTTTATTCCAGCATTTAAACCTGCTAAAACTTTTAGTGAGCGTGTAAAACGTAATGTAAAAGTAGCAGAACCATTAGATAATAAACAAGTTGAATAATGACATTAGCTCGTAAAACACAGATTGGTTTAGTTTTGACGGCTGTTGTTTTATTCGTTCTTTTATTTCTTGCACCAAAAACACACAACGGTAACTTAGCAACCAAAGTGGATGAAAAGGCAAAAACTACTGAAGTAGCAAGCCTTGAAACTTTTATTACTATGGCTACTAAATCTTTAAAACTAGATGAAAAAAACAGTTATGATGCTTTATTAAAAAGTGCCACAAACTCAAAAATCGATTCTGCTTTTAATACTATTGTGCAATTTTGGGATAAACAAAAAAGACCAGATTTTGCGGCTTATTTTGTAGAACAAACCGCCAAAAGAAAACAAACATCGTTAGCATATTATAAAGCGGGCGAACGTTATTATTACGCTGTTCGTTTTACAAAAGATAATAATGAAATCCCTACATTGCATCAAAGTGCCATACGTTGCTTTAAAAAAGCAATTGAAAAAGACGCTAATAATATAGATGCTAAAATTCAATTAGCAGCGTGTTTTGTAGAAGACGGAAATGACCCGATGAAAGGAATTGGTCTATTGCGCGAAGTTGAAAAAACGGACAGTAATAATGTAAAGCTTCAATTAACTTTTGCGTTTTTTTCAGCCAAATCTCAACAATGGGATAAAGCAATTAAACG
>JBIKOX010000119.1:0-9297 GCA_044357775.1 Bacteroidia bacterium
ACTAAAATTTTAAACCAGTCAGGATATTGACCTTGAGCAATACTTGTTCCTGATCCTGTTCCTGTAGTATCTCCAAATCTTCTAGAAAACATATTACCTTTTTTAATTGTTTTCCAGGCGTAAGTTGTATTTGTAATATAAAAACCGCTAACTGCAGTTGTGTTGTTTGTAAATGTAATTAAAGCTCCGCTTTGTGCTGTAGCATAGTTATTTCCGCTAAAGGCAGTGCCTGTAATACAACCATATAAATTTGCGTAGGTGCCATTAACGGTATCATTCATATTAGTATATGCAGTTCCTGATTCCCAACCATTCCATATGCCATTCCATCCATACTGAAATGTAATTCCACCGGTGCCAAAATCTGAGCTTGCATTGTTTTGATAATATGAATTTGCAGATAACGAGTAGGTATCAAATGTTTCGATAGTTTGAGCTTGTATTTTTGTTATCATTAAAATACTTAGTCCTATAGTTAATTTTGTAAATGTTTTTTGCATCTGTTTTTATTTTATTATTTGTAAGTTAATATTCAAATTGTTTTTTCTGTCACGCTTGTTGCTTTTTTTTATTTTTATGATAATTGATGCGCATCCCAATTTCATAATTTCTTAAAGGCATTGGTCTGTTTAAAACTACGGCGTAATTTTTATTAAATATATTATTTACTGCACAAAATAATTCCATACTAATTATATTAAATGAATAAGGATATGAACATTTGATATTTGCGATATAATAAGGATTAAGCCAATTTGTATTATCAGCTGAAGTAAATCTATAACCTGTATAAGTATTATTAAAAATAAAATTGAGTTTTTGATAGCTTATTGATAATGAACTTTGCCCCGTATAACGTGGTGTATATATTAATTGTTTTCCTACAGAATTATCGTTTTCATTTCTACTTTTTTCATTACTTGATAATACATAAGATGTATTTAAAATTAGTTTTATCTGAAAATCTTTTTTATTATATCTTAACTCTGTTTTTGTTTCAGTGCCTCTGCTATAAACTTCAGCAATGTTTTTAGGGCTCCAAAATGCATTATCAGTCGGTAGCCAAATTATCCAATTAGTTGTATGTCTGTTAAAATAGGTTGCTTCAAATAATAAAGTATAATCATTTTTATTATAGTATAATTCTATTCCGCCATCAATTTCGTAACTCTCTTCAGGTTTCAGATTTTTATTCCCACCTGGGTTCCAATATAAATCATTTAATGTTGGTTGTCGGTAGGATGTGTTGGCGTTTATTTTTGTTGCTATCAATTTTGTTAATTGATAATGAATTCCTGTATTTCCTGTAAATGGTATTTCAGTTTGGTTGGTTGTTTCTTTTCTAGCTGCAAAATTGTAAGTGAATTTAGAATTTAATAAATTTAATTTGTAGGCTGCAAAAAATGCAAGTTTTTTAAGGTCATGAGTTTGATTATAATTTTTAGCTTCTGATTGGTGGCTTGTAAAATTTATTCCAAAATTAAAAGTGTGATTTTTATGTTTGTAAATATTATCACTTTCAGCAATTATTGTTTTAATAGATGTTTCGCTGTAAATTTGAGCAATACTATCTGTATAATTTAGTTTATCGTTAAAAAAACCGAAACGAATTGTAGAGTTTAGTTTTCGTTTGTTGTAATTCCAATCAGCACTCAGTTTTAAATTTTCATCTAATTGCTTTTGTTTGCTTACTGCGGTGGAGTAGGATGGTAAGTTTCTATCCATTACATTGTACCATAACCGCATATTTATTTTTTGAAATTGCGATGGCATGTAAGAAATTTCTTGCATCACTCCTTTACTACTATAATTGGCATGTGTTATTTTTTTTGCTGAATTCTCTTTGTCTGAGGTGTCTTTATAACTATAATTATTATCTGATTTAGTATAATATAGTTTAGTATTTGATATTATTTTTTTATAACTCAACAACACAGCAGTTGATATTTTATTAGTTCCAAAACTGCCTACACTCGTTTGTAATTTTGTTTCAAAGCCTTGATTAAACCTATTTTTATTTTGTAAATGAATACTACCGCCAATAGCACCACTTCCCCACATAGCGCTTCCTCCGCCATATTCTGAAACAACATTATCAAAAAATAAAGTAGGTATGATGCTTAAATCTGTTTGTCCAAGCAACGCGTTTTGAATATTTAAGCCATTCCATAGTAACGCTGTGTGATTTGCGTTTCCTCCCCGCATACTTGTTGTTGCTATATTTGCATTTCCATAGGATTTAACGTGAATATTTGATTGATTTGATAGTAAATCGGAAAGGCTACTAGTAGTATACAAAGCAAGGGTTAAGCTATCGATTGAAATATTTTTTTTTGAATTCCCTAATTGCACTTGTTTTGTGTGAATAATTTCAACTTCTGGCAATTTATGAATAGTTGTATCTCTGTTTTGTGCTTGAAGATTTTGAGTTAATTGAAAGCATAAGAAAAGACAAATTAGCCTTTTAATAGTTTTACTATGATATATCCTCAAACAGTTCAAGTTGTCAATTATCCAATTATAAAATATACGGGAAAATAAAAAACAGCAAATTGCCTAAAAAACTGTTTTTTGTTAGCTTCTGTTTCCCCGAAAGCTTCAAAATGCATATTGGCAGGTCTTCTGACTCGTCTTGGTTTTTAAAGCCTTCCCGAACAATTATCAGTGGCAATTTTTTAAAAACTTTTATTAAGACTTACAGCAGCGGGCACTGTTCATGAATTTCACATGATTCCCTTTTAATTTTATGATAATTTATATATCTAAAAACCAAATTGCAAAACAAATATAATCATATTAAGTCAATAAAAAAACGCACATTATAGTAATGTACGTTTTTTACTAGATACTAATTTTAAAATTATGTTCCTGCAAGCATTGTCCAACTTACATTTTCAGGATGCTCTTCTGGCTTAATACTTAAGACTGGTACTTTTGAATGATGAATTACTTGCAAAGCGTAAGGACCTAAAAAGAATCCGCTTAACTCAGCATCTTGATCCGTCATAATTGTAATTAAATCGCCACCATTTTTTTCACTAAAAGTTACAGTGGCCACCGCTCTATTTATTACATTTTCTAATAATTCAGTACTGCAAGCAACTCCTTTATTTTTAGCGGCAACTTCAACCTGGTTTAGCATAACTTGCATGGCAGGCTTTTTACTTCCTTCGTCATCGGCTAACAAGCCAACTACGTAAACATGAGCGGCAAATTGTTTTGCTAATTCTAATGTTAAAACTACCTTTTGTCTTGTGTGTTCAGAAGTATCTATTGGTAAAATAATTTTTTGATAACCAACATTTTTGCTGCGCTCACTCATTGATAATACTGGGCATGGACTTTTTGTAATTACTTTTAAGGTATTACTACCAATTGTTAAATCTTCCCATGAACTATAACCATGAGTTCCCATTACAATTAAACTAGCCTTAATTTCGTTAGCAATTTTTACAATTTCTGCTGTTGGATTTCCAGAGTCCACAATTGTAGTTACGTTAACGCCATAAGTAGTTTTAATTTCGGTAGCAAGTTCTTCTAATTTGCTTTGAACTGCATCGGATGCTTTTTCAATATTATCAATGGTAATACTTGGTGTAAAAACATTAAATTTTTCCCAATGTTTAGTAATTATATGCACTAAAAAAACTTCTCCTTTTGTATACTGTGCTAAAAAAGCACCATGTTTTACTGCTAATAGTGAAGTTTCAGAAAAATCTGTAGTGATAATGATTTTGTTTGTGTTTAAATGTATCATAAATGTTTGTATTTAATATGATTATTGTAATTGTTCTAATTTACTAAATTTAAAAATGTTGAAATGTAACTAATTAAGAGGTGATAAATGTTATGTTTATTTATGATTTTTATTTGAATTAATGATTAATGTTTGCTGTATCTTTTGGATCATGTTTGTGTTTAAAAAGTAAAGCGAAAAACACTGCAATAATGAGCGCGTAAATAGCAAAGGTTAGCCATATATTGTGCCAGTCTTTGCCTGTATTTGAAGTAAAATAGTGGTCAATTATATAACCACTGGATACACTTCCAAAAACAGCACCAAAACCATTTGTCATCATCATGAAAAGTCCTTGAGCTGATGAGCGAATTGTTGAATCAGTAGAGGTTTCAACAAAAAGGGATCCTGAAATATTGAAAAAATCAAATGCCATTCCATAAACAATACAAGATGTAATAATCATCCATAAACCATCTGCAGGGTTTCCAAATGCAAATAATCCAAAACGCAATACCCAAGCAATCATGCTAAATAACATTACTTGTTTGATGCCGAATTTTTTTAAGAAAAATGGAATGGCCAAAATAAATAGTGTTTCAGAAATTTGAGAAATGGACATAATAATGGTTGAATATTTTACAACAAAAGAATCAGCGTATTGCGGCTGCAATTTAAAATCATCTAAATAAACATCTCCGTAAGCATTTGTAAGTTGCAATGCAGCTCCTAAAAACATGCTGAAAATAAAAAATAATGCTAACTTATAATTAGCAAAAAGTTTAAAAGAACTTAATCCAATTAAATCAACAAACGATTTATTTTTTTCAGTGATATGCTGTGGCTTGCATTTTGGCAGAGAAAAAGAATAAAGTCCCAATCCAATTGCAGCAATTGCAGCAATATAAAATTGATTTTGTGAGGCTTTATTGCCTGTTAAATTTGTCAGCCACATGGCAGCAATAAATCCAATAGTTCCCCAAACTCTTATTGGAGGGAAATTTTTTATCACATCAAAATTATTGCTTTTTAAAACGTTATATGCAACTGAATTTGACAATGCAATTGTTGGCATATAAAAAATCATGGCTAATAAAATTACCCAAAAAAAACTGGATGGATTATCTATTTGCGGAACATAAAGTAATATTAGGCCGCCAAGTATGTGTAATATACCGTATAGTTTTTCAGCATTCATCCATCTGTCTGCTATTATACCGCATAAAGTAGGCATAAAAATAGAGGCTATACCCATCGTTGAAAATATTGCGCCAAATTGAGTGCCATCCCATTGCTTTGTGCCAAACCAATAATTAGCCACCGTAATTAGCCAAGCTCCCCAAACAAAAAATTGTAAAAAATTCATTACAATTAAACGCATTTTCAAATTCATAAGCACTATTTTAATTATTTAGTTAGCAAGGTATAAAAAAAGATTTAAAAATGTAACTAAAACTTTTTTTGGTGTTATAAATGTAAAATCCAGAAACTATGAAAACGAAACTAAAAATTTTAGCACTAATTTTTTGTATTTGCACTAGTTTAAAATTAGCAAGCAAAACACGTGTATCACTGCAAAATGCATTTGATAAAAAATACATCAAAGCAAAAGCCATTTGTAAAGGAGGTTTGCATTTAGATTATTCAGTTTCTAATTTAATAAAGGATTCTTTAATAATTATTATACCTGCAGGATGGCGATTTAATTCTGATGCTGGAAAAAATGATTATCAAGATATTTTAGTAGCGCATGAAGAGTTTTTAACCTTAAAACCCAAAGAAACTAAGAAATTTGATATTAGAGGTTATTGCTGCGAAGCTACAAAAGGTGGTCCGGTTCAAGGCGCACCATATACTTTAGGAAGAATGGCAGATAGCAGTTTGGTTAGTTTAGCACAATATTTAAACACGCATAAAATTGATGCAAATACTGAACAATATAGCGTTTGGGCTATTAGTGACGGGAAGGCAACAGCTAATATTACGAGTAATAATGATTCGATTACATCATTATTAAGAACTTTTGTGGCAGGTGTTAAAGGTGAACCTTTGCCATGGTATACGTTATTGAAGCGAGCGAAAATTACGAATACAGGAGAAGTACAAGACCATCCTATTAAATTTAAAGCGGATATTAATTATGGTATTTCGCAAACTTGTTACTCTTACTGCTACATAGTAGATAAAAATGGGAACAAGGTTTCCGAAATTTTTGGGCAGTGGTTACAGCCAGAAAATGTGGACTATAAAGCACATTTTAATGTAAGTAATTTAAAAAAGGGACAATATACGTTAGTGCTAGAAAGTAAGGATACTCACTTGTTTGAAAAAAACTTTTCTATTTAAGGCTTAATAAATTGATTTATAGCTAATTAAGTTAATAATAAGTTTTGTTTGTTTTTTGATTTAATCATTAGTATAATTCAATTATTTTTTTACTTTTGCACAAAATAAAAAGTAAACTGTATGTATTGGACATTAGAATTAGCATCGTGGTTAGAAGATGCGCCTTGGCCGGCAACTAAGGATGAATTAATTGATTTTGCTATTAGATCTGGTGCGCCAATGGAAGTAATAGAAAACTTACAAGAAATGGAAGATGAAGGCGAAGCCTACGAAACCATTGAAGAAATTTGGCCTGATTATCCAACCAAAGATGATTTCTTTTTTAACGAGGACGAATACTAACAAAAAAAGAATCCGCTGAAGAGCGGATTCTTTTTTTGTTAGACAGTTAATCATTTAATTCTAATGAATTTGCTTTTCCTGCAGCTTTCATTTCTTTATGTTTAGCTTTCAGTTTTGCATTTTGCTCTGCTGTTAAAATTGCTTTTGTTTGGTCACGAAAATTGTTCCTTTCTGCTGCTACTTCTTTTTTTACAAGTTCTTTTTTGTCAGGTTGGCCTTTATACTTCGCTCTAACTTCGTCTACTTTAGCAAGTTTTTCTACAGCGAAGCCGTGAATTTTTGTTTTTTGATCGTCGGTTAACGTAACTTCAGCATTCATTTTATCAACGATTTTTTGTGCACGTTGCTCCAATGTTAATTTTTGCTGACCTTTGCGTCCTTCTGATTTTACAGGTTTTGCACTATTTTCTTGTGCAGTTACAGTAGTTGCTAATGTAAAAAAGCAAGCTGCTAAAACGATTATTTTTTTCATGATATTTTGTTTTTATTATTTGATTTAATACTCAAAAGAACTAAAAGTTGAATGCCTTTAAACAAAATTACGAAATTAATATTGAACTTTTGGAATCATTCCTCTAATTCCCATGTCAACGGGCACTTCGCCTGCAATTTCTGGCTGATAGTAGCCATCGCCATTTATATCTTTAAACTCAAAACTCTTATTGGTAGATAACGAAACAGTGATAACGATATCCTGAGTTTCAGTTCCAGAAATAGTTAATAATTGATTTGTGCTTGACATATCTGTAAATTGAGCTGTTACTACACAACTACCAGCCGGAATTGGAGAATTTGCAAAATTTGGGTTTACAACGGTTGTTGCTCCTGCAGGAGCCTGGCCATCTGAAGTCCAATAATTATTGCTAAAAAGCAGGGTTTCAAAACCCCAATATCCTTGCGCGTGATTAACATTTGGTCCGCCTACACTTGCTGAAGGAATATAAACTTGATTTTTAATTTTATATTTTGTGACATATGTTTTATAACCTAAAAATGAAGCTACTGTTCCAATTCCAATTTGATTTCCGGGCAATGCATTGGCTTTAAAAGGAATAGTATAATTTTGGTAAGACAATGATAACCGCAACCATTTATAAGTTCCTGGTGTAATTTGGCTTAATGGTGTAGAATAAAAAATAACATTTTCTTTAACAACAACTGATTTACTAAATTGAATTGCTGTGCTGCCACCAGCGGTTGTTTCAGTAGCATGGTAAAGCACTTTTCCTGCTCCTAAAGCTGTAAAATCGCCTTGTGCCAGCTCAATATAATGAGCTGCCATTTGATTAAAAATTGGCGAATAGGCTGCATGACCTACAGGTAAAGTTGTTAGCGGATTCCCAAAGGCATCTAGTCTTACTTGAGTGGAATCGAATTTGAATTTAAATATCAAGCGTGGTCCTGACCCGGTTGCTGTCCAAACGGTATCTGGAAAGCCATCATCTATAGGCGAAGTAATTGGTGTTTGTGGAGTAATTTCTTCTTCGTTATTTTTTTTACAAGAAAACACAAGCACACAAATTAAAAGTAAACTGAGGATTTTTTTCATTTGTAGATTTTATTTTTTTATATTTTTTTAGAGTAACGTCTATCCAAAAAATACATCTTTACCTTATCAATACATCTTAAATTTCATTCCGTAACGAAGATACAAAAGAATATTTTAAAAAAAACAAAAACTTACTTTTTAATTCTATACTTATTGCGGTCGCCTTTAGAAATTGAAAATTTTAAAATCAAGGAATTAATCTTCTTCATCAAATTCTAATTCAGCATCTTTTTCCCAAATTTCCATTTCGCAAGGTTTACAGTTAAATTTTAACTTGTATTCGTTATCGCCGTGCTTTAAAGTTAAGGGCTCTGTCACTTTTTCTCCCATTGTGTCTCTTTGAAAACGAGCACATTTTCCTAACTCATACTTTACACAGTATTTGGTTGTCATTACTCTTGATTTTCCCGGATCCCATTGCAATTCAAAAGCCTTTTCAATTTCTGTAACGCCATGTCTTTTATAAAAAGCCCTTGCTAAACGATTAGATACATTATAAGTAAAATCTAATTGCGAAATAGGATAAGGATGGTCTGTTTTTTTTATTTGAAATTCATCGCGATGGTATTCCTTAATTCTAATGTCGATGAGTTGCTCAAGAACAGCCCTTCTAATTTCGTTAATTTTAGATATTGGTAAAAACCAATTTTCAGAAAATTTAACTTCAATGTCATGAATGATAAATGGAGTGTTCCCTGTTTTAGAAAGATTTTTTTTAATGTTTGGGATGGTGGATTCTTCATTTTTTGCTAATTCCTTTTCTGATTGAAAAGTTGAACTACTTTCGTGCCCATCTTCATCGATAGCTAATAATAGGAAACCCTCAAGCGTTTCAGTAAAAAACAATTTAACACCAATTTTTCTAACGGCACTATCATCTCGTTCTACTAATTTATTGAAGTTTACGTCCGAATTCCTATAAATAATGGTTCCAGGTTTGATAGATTTAAAGGTGTTTGGAATCACCACGTTATTTATAATTATGTTTACTTGTGCGCCATCTGGTTCACCATTTTCGTTCATAAAATAAAGTCCATCGCCGTTATTAAGTAACTCATGATTTTCGATGACATAGCCATTTGACTTAATTTCAATTAATTTTCCTATTAATTGCCCTTGTGATTTAGGACTATCCCAAGATCCAATTTTTTCTGTCCTTTTATTTACAAAATAGTCTGTGTAACCTCTGTTAAAACTCCTATCCATTTCTGCTTCAAAATTATAAAATGTTCTTCCAGAAGAAGCTTTTATAAAAGTGTTATTGTTTTCTAAAAAATTATCTAATTTTTTTCTTAAGTAGGATGTATTATTTTTAACATATACC
>JBIKOX010000120.1:0-9296 GCA_044357775.1 Bacteroidia bacterium
ACTAACGCACTATGGAATGGCAGTAGTACAGTATTACCCATGTTTAAAAAAGAAAATTGTTCGGTATTATTAACTTTTCCAACCGAAAAAGATTCAGTTTCTACTACAATTAAAGTAATTAAACCAAAAGTTAATGCGGGTTATATTGTAACAGATTTTGAATCAGGTTTTAATAATTCTTGGTTAAAATTTGCTCAATCAGGTGCAAGTATGGATTGTCAAATTCGAAGTGTGCCTCCTGTTCCTCAGGGAAATAATTTTTATAATATGGCAGGAACTGTAAATTGGGATTGGTTAGTTAGTTTAATTGAATTTCCATCTACTGCCAATGGCCTAGCTCATTTTCCATTAAATACAAATCCAAATAATGTTTATTTTAATGTTTTAGTTTGGGGTGAACCGGGAATCACCAATGCAATTTTGTTATTTCAATTCAGAGAAGATGATAATAATAATGGGACATTTGAAAGTTCTACTGAAGATGAGTATGATTATGAACTAAAAATTACTTGGTCAGGTTGGAGATTAATTACATTGAAATATTCTGATTTAGCTACTTTGGTTAATGGTGCTCCATCTGCACCCAAAGGAAATCAACAACAAAATCCAGAAAGGTTATTAAAAATATCGGCTTTACATTTAGCAGACCCTTCTTCTGGTTTTTCTAAGACAAAATTGGATTACTTAATTTTTACCGATAATAAAGCTTTAGAACCTTGATAAATAAACTAAAAATATTTTTTCTTTTTTCTTTCTTAAGTATTGGCTTTTCATTATTTTGCCAAACTAAAGATGGTTATTTAATTAGTGGAATCGTTAAAGATTTTTCGACTAAAAGCACAATTAGTGATGCGGTGGTATCTCTAAATAAATCTAAAAATATAGTAATTACAAATAAAGAGGGTTACTTTTTAATTGAATCAACTGAAAAGGAGGTGCGATTAATTGTTTCTTTTTTAGGTTATCAAAGTTATGATGAAAAAATATCTTTAAACAAGAATAATCAATTACAAATTGAGTTAAAAAGAAAAGAAATAGACATCAAAGAAATTACTGTTTCTGATAAAAAAAAGTCAGTATTTAAACAATCTCAGTTATATGATGTAGAGGATACTTTGAACGAGGCAAATATAGATGGTTTTTATGCATTAAATTTATTTTCAGATGCATTATCTAAAGAGATTTGGTTTACAGAAAATAAAAAGTGTATTGATGCTGCTGTTGATAATATCAATAAATATAAAGGTAATAATGCCCTACATATTAAATGGGATAAAATTTCTGGCGGCTGCAATTGGATTGGAATGGGTATTGGTTGGAATGGCTGGCAAGGCAAAGACATTTCTGGGTTAGTTGGCAAGGCAGCGATTCAATTTTTTGCAAGAACTAAAGGTGATACATTAAAAGGACTTCCGCTTGCTTTGGCATTAGAAGATTATTCGGGCGTTCAGGCGTATACCGGATTTTCGCCTTCCTTTATTGAAGGTGGAAAAATAACTTCAAATTGGACGAAAATAACCATACCATTTAATGTATTTCCAATTGTTCCATCAGATTTAGATGTATTTAATATAAAACAATTTATTATGCAATTTGAAGCAGATGGAGATTTACTTATAGATGAAATGACAATTGTACCGTTTGAAGGAATTTTGAAACCTAAATTTGATGCCTATAAAGTTAGTTCTAAAATAATAATTGATGGAAATATTTTGGATGAAGAGTGGGGCAGCAAATCATTGCTCATAGACGACTTACATAAAATAAATATTAATTATGATGATGAAAATTTATTTATTGCAGCGAGCATTTTTGATAAGCATCCATTAATTAATAATCAAAGTGAAAATAATATTTGGAATGGTGATGCTTTGGAAATTAGTTTTGGAACAAATGCTAGCGCAGATATAAATAGAACAAGATATTTATGGAGTGATTTTCAAATTGGAATTAAAGCAACAGATAAACCTTATGTGTGGAATTGGAAAAAGAAATCAATTATAGCTGCTGCTGAAGTAAAGATAAATAAAACCGATTCTGGTTATCAAATTGAACTAAAAATTCCTTTTAGTGCAATAGGAGATGCTAAAATGATTAAGGGAGAAAAATATGGATTTGAAATAGCGATTGATGATGGCGATGCATCCGGAAAAAGAATAAAACAAACAAGATGGGCAAGTCCGCAGCAAGAAGGTTTCAATATCAATCCTTCGCTTTGGGGTTTAATTAATCTTAATTAAAATTAATTATATGAATCATTTATTACGAATTATTTTTCTGGCTTTTTTCTTAGTTTTTATTTCATGTCAAAATGAAAACGGTAGTAGTTCTAAAGCAACCGAAATTGAAAAGAAAGTAAATGAACTACTTTCTAAAATGACCATTGAGGAAAAAGTGGGGCAGATGACTCAACTAAATATTGATGTTATCTCCAAAGGAGAACTTTATAAATTAATAGAACCTCATCAATTAGATACTCAAAAATTAAATAAAGCAATAGTAAATTATAAAGTTGGTTCCATACTTAATTGCGGAAGCCACACCTATAGCAGAGAACATTGGCATGAAATAATAAATCAAATTCAAAATCTCGCCAAAAACAAAACTAGGCTTGGTATTCCTGTTTTATATGGTATTGACGCTATACATGGTGTTAATTATACAGAGGGAGGAACTTTATTTCCGCAGCAATTAGCACAGGCGGCAACGTGGAATCCTGAATTAGTTGAAAAAATTGCGTCTGTTACAGCATATGAAGTAAGGGCTTCAGGCATTCCTTGGAATTTTTCTCCGGTTTTAGATTTAGGCAGACAACCATTATGGTCAAGATTTTTTGAAACTTATGGCGAAGATGTTTACTTAGCAAAATCAATGGCAGCTTCTGCTATAAAGGGATATCAAGGAACCGATGTTTCTGACCAAAGTAAAGTGGCAGCTTGTATGAAACATTTTTTAGGTTATAGCTTTTCTTTGAGCGGAAAAGATAGAACTCCAGCTTGGATTCCTGAAAGAGAATTAAGAGAATATTTTTTGCCAACTTTTAAAACGGCTATTGATGCGGGCGCAAAAACAGTTATGATTAATTCGGGAGAAATTAATGGAGTGCCTGTTCATGCAAATCACGATATATTGACAACTTTATTGAGAGATGAGCTACATTTTAAAGGAGTTGCTGTTACAGATTGGGAAGATATTATTAAACTTTATAAAATACATCGTGTAGCATCTTCATTAAAAGAAGCTGTAAAAATTGCTATTATGGCTGGTATTGATATGAGTATGGTGCCAAATGATTACGAGTTTTCTGATTTATTATTGCAGTTGGTAAAAGAAAAACAAGTATCAGAAGAAAGAATAAACGAAGCTGTTAAACGAATTTTAACTTTAAAATTTGAATTAGGATTGTTTGAAAAATCAATAACTAATATAAAAGATTATCCAGATTTTGGATCAAAAAAATTTAGCGACTTAAGTTATGAGGCAGCTTCTGAATCAATCACACTATTAAAAAACGAAAATAATTGTTTGCCACTTTCAAAAGATAAACGTGTGCTTGTTTGCGGACCTTCAGCAAATTCGTTAAACATTTTAAATGGAGCTTGGACTCATACTTGGCAAGGTTTAGATACAAATTATAACTCTAAAAATAAAAGCACAATTTTAAAAGCCATCACAAATAAAATTGGAACTTCAAAAGTTGATTATGTGGAAGGTAGTTCTATTTTTGAAGAAAAAAATGTGGAGCAGACAATTCAAGCAGCACAAAAATGCGATTATATAATAGCGTGTTTAGGAGAAAATCCTTGTACAGAAAAACCCGGAGATATTGAAGATTTAACTTTGCCAACGGCTCAATTAAATTTGATTAGAGCATTAGCTAAAACCGGAAAACCAATTATAATTGTTTTAGCTGAAAATAGACCAAGAATAATTAATGATATTGCAGATAAAGTTCAAGGAATTTTATTGGCTTATCTCCCCGGTGATGAAGGTGGAAAGGCAATTACAGATATTTTGTATGGTGATATTAACCCAAGCGGTAAATTACCTTTTACTTACCCAAGATTTACGGGTTCTTTAGTGCCTTATGATCATAAATATTCTGAAAAATTAGATAGTCATTACGGCGAAAATGCCTTTAATCCTCAGTTTACCTTTGGTTACGGATTAAGTTATACCGCCTTTGAATATTCGAATTTAGAATTAAGCAGCAATACTTTGAAACTTAATGATACATTAACTGTTCATGTAACTATTAAAAATACTGGCAAATTAAAAGGTAAAGAGGTCGTTGAATTATTCATTAGTGATTTGTATGCCAGCATTACACCTTCTGTAAAAAAGCTGGTGGCTTTTAATAAAGTACTAATAAATGAAGGAAGTTCAACCATCGTTTCGTTTAAGATTACAAAAAGTGAGTTAACATTTGTAGATTCTAAAAATCAATTGATTGTTGAAGAAGGCGATTTTGAAATTTCTGTTGCTAACTTAAAACAAAAATTTACAGTAAATAAATAGAAACCATTTAAACATTAAAATAAGTTGAATTATAAAAATATTAAAACTGTATAATATGATTTCATTTTTAAAAAATAGCTTTATAGTAAGTTTACTATTTGTAGTGATTTTTGTTTCGTGCAAACAATCTGATCCTCCTTCATTAGATCCTGTTTCAATCCCAATTTCTCCAATATATACGTCAACCATAAATTTTTCAGGAATAACATGGAACATAAAAACAGGTAATAATAATAAATTAGGACCAGGACCTAACTATTTCTCTAATTCTTCAAACAATGTGTTTTTAGATAGCATCGGATATTTGCACTTGAAAATAACAAACGAAAACGGTAAGTGGAATTGTGCAGAAATAATTTCAAATAATTATTACGGATATGGCACGTACGTCTTTACAATTGCGAGCAATGTTGCAAATATTGACAAAAATGTTGTAGTTGGTTGTTTTACATGGGATAATACTTCTTTTTATTCTCAAGCAAACAGTGAAATTGACATTGAATTTTCTAAATGGGGTAGTACAAATGATACTTTAACATTAACTTATTCTGCTCAACCGGTTTCTTTTTCATATCCTACCATTTTTTATGAGCGCACAAAGCATCCTATAATGAATGTAAGTAAATTAAAAACACTCTCTACGCATGCATTTAAGTGGACAGATTCATTGGTAACTTGGGCTAGTTATGCAGGGCCAAATTATCCAGGATCAACAACTTTGGCTAGTTGGCAATTTGATAAAACAAATCCTCCTCGTATAAAAGTAGAAGGCGGCAACCAATCTGCTCCAGTAATTATTCCTGGGCCCGGAGGAGATACACATGCTCGAATTAATTTGTGGTTGCTAAATGGAGCTCCTCCTTCAAATAATAATGAAGTTGAGTTAATCGTTAAAGAATTTAGATTTATTCCGTTATAGTTTTAAAATATTTTTTTAATCAATCTTTTTTTAAGTCCTTCTGCAAGTTTTTGTTGACTTTTTTTAGTAATGTTCTAACTTATGCTAAGTGATATATTTTGTGGATTCTTGAAATTTAACAATGAAAAAAATGATAGATTATAAAGTCATTTTGTGACAAATATAAAAATCATACTTAAGTGAAATCTAACAGTATTTCTAATCAGTAATAATTTTGTCATGACAATTAATAGGTGGCTTTCGAATTGGCATTTACTTTTATAGGTGATAATCGCAAACAATTAAATACTGATTTTTTGGACGGATTGTTATTTCAGTTCTTTCTATGATATCGATAGGATTTATAATCTATAAATTGGTATTTATTTACTTTTATTCAGCCATAAGTACATGAGTTAATGTAGTTGAAGCTGTTCCTCCAATACTTTGAACTAAACCAATTCTGGGTTCGTTTTTTATTTGATTGTTCCCTGCGTTCCCCGTAAGTTGTAAGTATGTTTCAATAGCCTGGTATACACCAGATGCTCCAATAGCATGACCTCTTGCTTTTAAGCCGCCAAAAGTTGAAATAGGAATTTTACCATCTAAAAATATATCACCATCAGCCGCTAACTTCCAACCTTCACCTGGTTCGGCAAAGCCCATTGCTTCTAGTGATAGAGTTGAAATAATAGAATATGCATCATGCAATTCAAAAACATCAACATCTTTTGCTGTTATTCCAGCCATTTTATATGCTTTTTGTCCCGATTGTTTTATTCCTTCTGCTGCAAGAGGTGAACTACGATCGTTTATTCCTACATGTTCTGTAGCTGATGAAGATGCTGTTATTTTTACTTGTTTTTTGTTTTTATGCGAGGGGTGTTTTGATAAAACAATAGCTGCTGCTCCATCGCATATTGGCGATGCATCATACAAGCGAACACGTCCTGAAATAAATTTAGAATCTAAGTATTGATCTAATGTGATTTTTTTTTGAAACAATGCATTTGAATTTGAATAGCCGTTTTGATGTGCGTTTACTCCAAACATTCCAAACGAGTCGGGGTTGATTTTATATTTATGAATATACATATCCATCAGTTTTGAATTAAGGGTCACAAACGTTTCACCATTACTTCCTTCTTTTTCCCAATCAGATGCAGTTGCAATAGATTGGCTAACAAAATCTTTATCGTGATGCGACATTTTTTCTAAACCACATACAACTACATTATCACATAGGCCACTCAAAATAGCCATGTATCCTGCGCGCAGTGCTGCTCCACCCGAACCGCAAGCAGCTTCGAGGGTTACTGACTCTGTCCCTTTTAAACCTGCTTGGCATGCTACTAACGGACCAAGATGTTGTTGATTCGAAATTATTCCAGAAAGCATGTTACCTAAATAAATAGCATCTACTTTATCAATGTCCGCATCCTCAATTGCTCTATTTATTGCTAGCGCGCCCATTTCTCTGATGCTCAATTTTGATTCCTTTTCTATTTTTAGTTGGCCAATTCCTGATACATAAACACCTTTTTGATCTGTGAAATTCATAAATTTAAATGCTACTTTATTTTATTAATAGTTTGATGGGGCGCAAAAGTACATTCCAATAAAGTGTAGAAAAATGATATTCATCTATTGTAAAAATGATTAATTACATTTTTAGATTTTAAATGATCACGCTAAAAATTGTAGCCTTTTTAATAAATAGGTTGAGTCATTAAATCATCAACCACTTTTTAGACTTGTAAAATTTGATGCAATACTTGGAGAAACTAATCGCTAGTATCCTTTAACGTTAATAACATTCCCATCAATTTGGGTCACATGTTTTTTCATCTTTTTTTGAATCACTTTAAAATGTTGTTCTTCTTCTGGTGAAATTAATGAAATAGCTTCGCCTGATGCTTCTGCTCTTCCTGTTCTTCCTATTCTATGAATGTAATCTTTTGGCGAACGCGGTAATTCATAATTAATAACGTATGGTAAAAACTTAATATCAATACCACGCGCCATTAAATCGGTTGCAACTAAAACTTTTACTTTGCCAGTTTTAAAAAAGTTTAAAGCTTCGGTTCTTGCTTCCTGGCTTTTTTTACTATGAATTGCAAAAGCATCAATACCATTTTGACTTAATTTTAAGGCAATTGCATCAGCTCTATGCACAGATGAGGCAAATATCAAAACCTGTTTTATTTTTTGTGACTTTATAATATAGCGTAGTAACGGCCCCTTTTTTTCTTCAGCAATTAAATAAGCAAACTGTTTAATTAAATCTAAATTCTTTACCTCTTCTTCAACTTTAACAATTACAGGATTACGTAATAAACTTTTATTAATATTATTTAAGTCATCACTTAAAGTAGCTGAAAACAAAAGGTTTTGTCGGCTTTTTGGAAGTAATCCAAATATTTTTGTCATCTCTTCTTTAAACCCAAGATTCAACATTTTATCAGCTTCATCTAATACTAATATTTTAATAGCTGATAATGATACTGCTCTGTTAGAAATTAAATCTAATAACCTACCGGGAGTTGCTACTAAAATTTCTACACCTTGCAATTCAATCATTTGTGGGTTTATTGAAACACCACCATACACAGCCATGCTCTTTACTTTTGAAGGTAAATTTGCGCTCAATAATTTTACTACTTCACTTACCTGAATAGCTAACTCTCTAGTTGGCACTAATACCAAGGCTCTTACATGCCTGTTTTTAGAACCCACACCATCTTGAAACATTTGTAAAATTGGTAATACAAAACTAGCAGTTTTACCGGAACCGGTTTGAGCTATTCCTAAAATATCTTTTCCGGCTAATATGGCAGGAATTGCTTCTTGCTGTATAGGGTAGGGTTGTGTATATTTTTGTTCAAGTAATGTTTTTATTAAGATGTCGGATAAACCAAGTTTTGAAAAAGGCATGTGTGTTTTTTTTAAGTCTCAAATATACGCAGAGTTTGCTCAAATTATTTCTGTTATTTAATTTGGGCGCGTTCCTGCAAAAGAGGCAGCAGGAAGCGGGCTGTCGCTTCAATCTTTTGTAAAGAAGCAGCAAAAGTATTTCCGCTTGCATCCCTCGCGCGGATTAAGATGAAAATATGAATACTGATTTTTATTATAAGATGTATTTGCGTGAAGGATTGTAGCGAGAAATCCTTTTACGATCGCGCCTTGGCGTGAGAAGTAAAAGATTGAAGCGGAAAGCCTGGTCCGCCAGCTGGCGGACACGCCCAAGTCTTTATTTTAAATGTATATTTGTAGCTTATATTTCTCAAATGAACTACACATCTATCCTTTCGCATTTTAATATTACTGAATTAAATGAAATGCAGAAAGCAACATGCGAAGCAATACCAAAATTAAATGATGTAGTTTTAGTTTCGCCAACAGGTTCAGGTAAAACGTTAGCTTTTTTATTGCCAATAACTCAATTATTGAAATTTGATAAAGTGGGTGTGCAGGTTTTAATTGTTGTTCCTTCTCGCGAATTAGCAATTCAAATTGAACAAGTATTTAAGCAAATGAGTACTGTTTATAAAATTAATTGTTGTTACGGTGGACATTCAGTGCGCATTGAAGAAAATAATTTTCAGCATCCACCGGCTGTTTTAGTTGGTACTCCCGGAAGAATTGCACATCACTTGCGACGTAAAAATTTAAATGTAGATGATACACATACGTTGATTTTAGATGAGTTTGATAAATCGTTAGAGTTTGGTTTTAAAGACGAAATGGAATACATTATTGAACAATGTAAACATTTAACAAAACGTATTTTAACTTCGGCTACTGCATTAAAAGATATTCCGGCATTTGTAGGATTAAAAAATAGTGTTGAATTAAATTACACCACCGAACATAAGGAGTT
>JBIKOX010000292.1:0-2531 GCA_044357775.1 Bacteroidia bacterium
GCCACATTATTGGATGCAATGGATTTATTTGTACAACTTACTCCGCGATCTTTAATGAATTTTTTTACTTGGTTTAAATAAGGTAACAATTCATTTTCCAGTTTTTCATCATCCGGCCCAAATACGCAAATAATTTTTATGGTTGCATTATAGTACTTTGCAAATTGAACTGCAGTGCCAACCTTTTCGCGACTTTCAGCACTTAAATCTATATGAATTAATATGTTTCGGCAATTATTCCTGCTATCTTCTGAGTGAATTGTAAAAATAGGGCAAGGCGCTTGTTTAATAAATTTTCCAACATTAGTAACGCCCATAAAACTTCTTAATTTAGCCTGCTTATCTAAAGTTGTTATGATTAAAGCACAGTCTAATTCTGTAGCTTTTGCATCTATTAATTCGTAAATATCTCCTTTAAGATTTAATGATTCGGTTGGCTGCCCAGAATTTTTCATCGTTGTAGCCACTAATTCATCTAATTCCGCTTGATGCTCTGTGTTACTTTTAGGTGACACATGCATAATAATAATTTTTGACTTTGTAAATTTTGCAATACTATACGATTGCTCAATAGCTATTAAAGATTGCTTAGAAAAATCAATAGGTATTAATATCGAACTTTTTTCTTTAATTAACATAACTAACTTTTTTTATAAAGTTACAAAAAAAATATTCACATTCCAAACAATATTCAAAATCTTTCCAAAAATTGGAAGTGTAAAAAATTACTTTAAAAGACTTTATTAATTGCTAAATATTTCTATCACGTAATTAGGTACAATACCTAATGCAATTGTAAACAACGAAGTTAATGCCAATAATAGCACATGAGATGTTTCCATAGTCACTTCCTCATCTGATTCTTCTTGTTTAAAGTACATAGCAATTATTACTTTAAAATAATAATATACTCCAACTGCCGAGGTTAAAATGGCAACAATAATTAACCATTTAAAAGATGTTCCAATTAAAACAGAAAACACAAAATACTTTGCAAAGAAACCTGCTGTAATTGGAATGCCAGCCAACGATAACATAGCAATAACCATACAAGCTGCCATAAATGGATGGCGCTTTCCTAAGCCATTAAATGCCTCAATAGTTGAGCTATTTTTTGCTTTAGATACATTATATAAAACTGTAAATGCCGCAATTGAACCAATTGAATATGCTAATGAATAATATAAAATAGCACTAATACTTGCCCAGCCTCTGTTGTTAGCTAAAATAGCCATAAGCATAAATGCAGCGTGACTAATACTTGAATAAGCCAACATACGCTTTACACTTTGTTGAGTTGCTGCGGTGATATTAGACACCACTAATGATAAAGCAATAACTACAGCTAATACCAAACTCCACGTTTGGCTTACGCCACCAAAAACTACTAAAAATAAATGCATGAATGCGGCAAAAGCAGCCGTTTTAACAATCGTACTCATTAAAGCGGTAATAACAATTGGCGAACCTTCATATACATCAGGAGCCCAAAAGTGGAACGGAGCAGCGCTTACTTTAAATAACATAGCAACTAATATCATTAACACACCTGCGTAAAAAAATGCCGGTAAATCTCCATTGGCGTGAGAAATAAATGAGCGAATAGCCATTAAATCAAAACTACCAGTTGCGCCATAAATTAAAGCAATACCAAATAATAAAAAACCGGAAGCAAATGAACCCATGATTAGATATTTGAATCCTGCTTCGTTAGATGCTAAATCTCGTTTACGACTTGCTGCCAAAACATACATTGGAATAGATAAAATTTCAATCCCTAAAAATAAGGTAGTCATATTACTAAACGACGTTAACATTAACGCACCAACTAATGCAAATAACACTAATGCAAAATGATCGGTTACGTGATCTTCTTCAAAATAATCGTTAGCTAAAATAAACCATAAGAAAGCTGTTACTAAAATTACTCCACTAAATGCTAATGCCACGTTATCAAAACGAATCATGTTGCTAAACATTGGAATATTAAAGTTATTATTCCACTCCATGAAATTGGTTACATAGGCAGCTAAAATTCCTATTAATACTAATGGATACAGTAGTTTTTTGAATTTAAAAATTTCCGCCAACATGGCTAAAACTCCTAATCCGCTAATTATAAAAAGACCTTTCATACTTTTGTTAAAGATTAAAGATTAAAGATTAAATGTTTGCTAAAAATTATAACAAACCATTTTTCTGAAATCGATTATTGTTTTTATTATTTTATATATGTTAAAATTGCTTTCGTTCCCTCTTCTGCTAAATCATTTAACGGTTTTGGATATACACCAAATGCCACAATAGCAAAACAAATAATATATAATACCCATTTATCTGAACTCGCTAACGAACCAAATGCAATAGCAGAATCTTTGCGTTCACCTAACATAATGGTCTGATAGCTGCGTAACATATAGACAGCACCTAAAATAACTGTTATGCCTGCAAAAGCGGCAATCCATGGGCCGTACTGATAAACACCGTTAATTAATAAAAACTCACCAACAAAACCATTTGTTAAAGGCAAT
>JBIKOX010000121.1:0-9256 GCA_044357775.1 Bacteroidia bacterium
AGCCACCTAATTGATATATTTTATTATTCCAACTAAAAAGGTGTCTCCCAAAATTTGCGCCATGGTATTGCGAAAGATCTAATCTTATAGCTGAATCTCCTTTAAGTTTAAATAAATAGTAATAGCCGTCTGGATTGAAGAAGGTATCTTGCCCTACAATACAAGTTGTTATTAACGTTTTGCCAAGAAAAACTTTTTCGGCAACACCATCAAATTGTTTTGAGATAGTTTGCTTAATAAGTTTTATTTGCTTAGGGTATAGTGTGGTAGTATCTTGCGCCCAACTAGATAAAAATAGTAAGTAGGTAAAAAAAATACACGTAAATTTCATAAGCGTTTTCGGTTTGAAAAATATTTAATTGCGAAATAAAAAAGGAATACTTCAATTCTACACAATATTGGTTTCATTTTGGTTTCAAAACCGAAATTACCAAAAAAATCATCCTAAAAAGGACTATATTTTTGTGATATTAACTCCTATTTTACTACAAAAGATTTTTTGAAACTGAATTAGCCCGCCCAACCTTCTCTATCTAAACTGCGATATTGAATAGCTTCGGCAATATGACTTGATTGAATATTGATAGAAGCATCCAAGTCAGCAATGGTGCGAGCTACTTTTAAAATGCGGTCGTAAGCGCGAGCCGATAAACCCAATCGCTCCATGGCTGTTTTTAAAAGAGTATTACTGGCTTCATCTAAATTGCAATAGGTTCTTAAATCTTTAGTTCGCATTTGTGCATTACAATATATCCCATCTGCTGCTTTATAACGTTCCGTTTGCAGTTGTCGTGCTTTAATGACGCGGTCTCTGATTTCTTTACTGCTTTCGCTATTTTGCACTTTACTTAATTCACTGAAAGGAACGGGCGTTACTTCTACATGTAAATCAATTCTATCTAGTAACGGCCCCGAAATTTTATTTAAATATTTTTGTACAACACCCGGTGCGCATACACAGTCTTTTTCGGGATGGTTGTAATAGCCACAGGGACAAGGGTTCATACTTGCCATCAACATAAAACTAGCAGGATACTCCACACTAAAACGAGCACGCGAAATCGTGACTATTCTATCTTCTAAAGGCTGACGCATGACCTCTAAAACTGTTCGTTTAAATTCAGGTAATTCATCTAAAAACAGAACACCATTATGCGCTAACGAAATTTCTCCGGGTTGCGCATTCATCCCTCCGCCCACAAGCGCCACATCCGAAATTGTATGGTGCGGACTTCTAAACGGTCGCTTAGTTACCAAGCCCATTGTTTTTGAAGTTCTGCCTGCTACACTATGAATTTTTGTGGTTTCTAAGGCCTCATCTAAGGTTAGTGGTGGTAAAATAGAAGGCATGCGTTTACTCAACATGGTTTTGCCAGCACCGGGCGGGCCAATTAAAATAACGTTATGTCCACCTGATGCCGCAATTTCTAAAGCACGCTTAATATTTTCCTGTCCTTTAACATCATTAAAATCATATTCAAAATCATCCAAACGGGTTAAAAATTCCTGTTCAATATCAATGGTTGTTTTTTCTAAATCTTGTTTTCTATTAAAAAAATCAATCACTTGTTTAAGTGTCGAAACGCCGTATACTTCTAAACCATCAACAACTGCAGCCTCTTTAGCGTTAGCGTCGGGTAAAATAACCCCTTTAAATCCTTCTTGTTTAGCTTTAATTGCAATTGGTAACGTTCCTTTAATGGGGCGAAGCTCTCCATCTAAAGATAACTCTCCCATAATAATGTATTTAGACACTTCGTCTGATTTAATTTGTTCGGAGGCTGCTAAAATACCAACGGCAATAGTTAAATCATAAGCCGATCCTTCTTTACGAATATCGGCAGGAGCCATATTAATAGTAATTTGTTTCCCTGGAATTTTTAAATCATTATTTTTTAAAGCCGCATCTATCCTTTGATGACTTTCTTTTACGGCGCTATCCGGCAATCCTACCAAATAAAAATTTATTCCTTGAGATATATTTACCTCTACTGTTACTGTAGTTGCTGAAATACCATGCACCGCACTCCCATAAGTTTTTACCAACATCGATTTATTTTTTCGGCAAAGTAACAGCAAAAACAAGCGGCGTCTTGCTATAATTTGTAGCATGTCTTGAAGCGGCTGTATTTATTGGTGTTTTGAGAGCATGTAATAGTGTGTAATTATAAATGGATTACCTATATTTGCAATACAATTGATTTTAAAAAAGATATTGAAAAATTTACGCATTTAGAAACACCAATTAAATTAATTTATTTTTAAATAGGTTTAAATATGATAAATTGTATATTTATGATTCTTAAAAACAATACTATGATTAAAACACTATTTTTAGCAGTTGCAATTACTTTAACTTCGTTTCAAACCAATGCACAAACAGATGAACCAAGAGAGTTAACCTGTTATAATAAATGGTCACAAAAATTTGATGAACGTGGCGCCGAAGAAGTTGCAGATGGCGTTTACGCTGATGTTATTATTACGTCACGTATGGGCGCAAAGGCAAATTGCTGGAGTGGTAAAGCAGAGGTTCGGAATAAAAAATTATTAAGATTTTGGATTATAAAAGAGGATAATTCGGAAGAAGAAGTTAACCGCACTTGGAAAGGCAACTCTAATAAAGATGTTGCCATTATTAATGGCATGAGCACATCTATGATTACGGTTCATAACGAATTAATAAATGTACTGTGGCCTAAAAAAATTAAGCCAAAAAAAGCTGCTGCCAAAAAAGCGCCTGAACCTACAGATGATTAACCCTTTGTGAATTCTGGAAAAAAATTAAAACCTGCTTTGGCGGGTTTTTTTATTGTTCTTTAAAAGGATTTCTTGGAACCCAATCAATTGGCTGCAAAAATTGCATGAAGGGTTTTAAGATTAATTTCGAAACGGTATTTTGTGGTTTAATATAACATAGTAATTCGTGAGGTTTTGCGCCCACGGTTGTTTTAATTTCAGAAGCTGTTCTTCCTAAATTAATTTTTGTTTTATTAAGCAAAATAGCTTGTTCGATATAACTATATAAAATTGTTTGATACAATTCAAACTCTTTATTTTGATTGTAATCAAATCCAATATAGTGCGCTTCTACCTCATTTTGCAAACAAAAGCCACAAGCAAACGACACCATTTTATTTTCTAAAAACCAAGCATCCACATAAAAAGAATCTACTACAGAATTCATCACATCTACAAAATAATTTGCAGATAAATGCGCTAGTTTAAATTTTGCATGATTGTAAACTTGAGTATATAAAGCATGCATTTCCTCTTTATATAAAGAAACTTCATGAGGCGCCAATCTTTTTTTAGTTAAACTGGAACTTGCTGTTAAAATATGCTTAGCTCTGTTTCTATATTTTTTTGAAAAGTGATTTAAATAATCTGTTACACTTGTTAATCCGGTTGGCAAATTAATAATCATATTGGGTTCCACATTAAAGTGGCTAAACTTATTGCAATACCAGCAATCTTTATCTCCAAAACCCTCCTCATAAAAATCTTTGACAAGAATTGCTGAAATTTTACCCCTTAATTTTTCTGCTCTAGAAACCGAATCAATAACACCTTCTACTAATTTAAAGATTGTTTTCTTGCTATTAACTTGCAAATAAAACCCATGCTCGCCACTAATAAAATTGTTGCCACAAGTTACCAAACGCATAACTGTTTCGTTATCGTTATTTTTTACATAATTTTTAAATACCGAAGCTTTTTTGCTTTTCAATTCAGTGATTTGTTTTTCAATTAACTCACCAAATAGCGAAGCAGAGAAATCATTAATTTGAAAATAAACAACTCCAATAGGATTTTTTCTATTATAAATGATGACGTAAATAAATCGAAAATACGCTGTTTGTTCTTTATGCAAGATGCTTAAATAAGTATGTGATAAAAAAACATTTTTATAATTAAGAGCCTTAGTCCATTCTGCTACAGGAATTTTATTTACATCGTTGTAACAGTTAAAAGTATAATTACCAAATAGTTTTCTATTAGGTTTTAAAATATTTTTGCCGAGTATTTTATCGCACAGTGCAAACATTAAATAGCTAATAATTGAAAAACATCATCAAATAACATTATTGTACTTTCTTCAATAGAAAGAGTACTTGTATCAACACTATAGAGAGCGATTGTTGGTGTTTCAAAAGGGTTGGATATTCCTGTAAATTCTTTAAGTTCTCCACTTCTTGCTCTTGCATAATGTCCTTTCACATCTCTTTTCTCACAAACATCCAAAGGCGTAGCAATGTGATATAAAATAAAATGTTGTTCACCAATAATATGTTCTGCCAATCTTCTTAATTCGTTTGTTGGTGTAATTAAACTGCATATTACAACAACACCGCAACTTACTAATTGTTTTGCTAATTCAGCGGTGCGGCGAACATTTTCTGCCCTATCTTCCATACTAAAACCAAGTCCTTTATTAATTCCTTGCCTTAATACGTCGCCATCTAATACTTTTGTTAAAATACCTTCTTGATGTAACCTACTTTCTAATTCATAAGCTAACGTAGTTTTACCTGAACCAGAATAGCCTGTCATCCAAATTACAATACCTTTATGTGATAATAAATTCTCTTTATCTGAACTTGATACTAGCTCGGGATGATTTGAAAATATGTAATTTGAAGTGCTCAGATGAACAAAATTAAGAATTTAAAAATACAATTAATTATTCTTACTTTTGGTTAATAAACCTGTTTTAATAAAGATTAACATGGCATACGATTTTAAAAATAGTCCAACTGTTGACCAAGTAGGTGTAGAGGAAAGAGTGGCTCGCTTTAACACCCGAAGTATTAAAAAAGGAAGCAAAGTGCAAGTATTAAAACTAGCACTTAACATGATAGATTTAACGACGCTTGAAGGAAAAGATACAGAAGGAAAAGTAACACAAATGTGTTATAAAGCCATGCATCCACATTTAGCTTTACCTGATTTACCAAGTGCAGCAGCGGTTTGTGTTTACCCTACCATGGTAAAAGTAGCTAAAGAATCTTTGAAAGGAAGTAAGGTAAAAGTTGCTTCTGTGTCTACAGCTTTTCCTAGTGGGAATTCAACCATGCAAATTAAATTATTAGATACAAAGTTTGCTTTAGAAAATGGAGCGGATGAAATTGATATGGTAATTAGTCGCGGAGAATTTTTAAAAGGTAACTACAATTTTGTGTTTGATGAAATTGCAACTATTAAAGATTTAACGCATAAGTATAATGCTCGTTTGAAAGTTATTTTTGAAACTGGGGAAATTTCTACATTAGATAACGTGCGCCGCGCAAGCGATATTGCTATTTATGCTGGAGCAGATTTTATTAAAACATCCACAGGTAAAATTGGTGTGGCAGCAACCATGCCGGTTACTTTAGTGATGTTGGATGCTATTAAAGATTATTATTTTAAAACAGGAATTCAAGTTGGTATGAAGCCAGCAGGTGGTATTAGCACAGCAAAAGGCGCCTTACAATATTTAGTAATGTTACACGAAACATTAGGCAACGCTTGGTTGGATAATAAATGGTTTCGATTTGGTGCAAGTTCTTTAGCTAATGATTTAATTTTACAATTAGAAAAAGAAGCGAAAGGGGTTTACTATAGCAAAGATTATATTTCAGTGGACTAATATTTATGTCCCGCTGATTGCGCAAATGAACGCAGATTTTAATTCTGCGAAAATCAGCGATATCTGCGGGAAAAAGAAACATACAAGAAAATGGCAAAAAAAGAACCTAAAAAATTAGAATACTTTACCGATTGGAAATATGCTCCATCACCTGAAGCAACCGATCATATTCGTTTACAAAAACAGTATGAATTATTTATCAATGGTAAATTTGTGAAACCAAATTCTGGTAAATATTTTGATACCATCAATCCTGCAACAGAAGAAAAAATTTCGAGCATTGCAGAAGCTAATGATAAAGATGTGGACACCGCTGTAAAAGCTGCTCGTGGTGCTTACGATAAAACGTGGAGCAAAATGCCAGCAAAAGAACGTGCTAAATATATTTACCGTATTGCTCGTTTAATACAAGAACGCGCACGTGAACTATCAGTAATCGAAACGTTAGATGGGGGAAAGTCGATCCGTGAAAGTAGAGATATTGATGTGCCTTTAGCAGCCAATCATTTCTTTTATTATGCTGGTTGGGCAGATAAATTAGAATATGCTTTTCCAAATCGTAACCCAAAATCTTTAGGTGTTGCAGGCCAAGTAATTCCTTGGAATTTTCCATTATTAATGGCTGCTTGGAAAATTGCTCCGGCTTTAGCAACTGGTAATACCGTAGTTTTAAAACCCGCCGAAACTACCTCTTTAACTGCTTTAAAATTAGCGGAGATTATTCAAGAAAGTGGGTTACCTGATGGCGTGGTAAATATCATCACTGGTCACGGGCCGGTTGGTGCATCTATGGTAAATCATAAAGACATTAATAAAATTGCTTTTACTGGCAGCACTAATGTTGGTAAGTGGATTCAAAAAGCGGTTGCCGGGACAGATAAAAAATTAACTTTAGAATTAGGTGGAAAAGCAGCAAACATTATTTTTGAAGATGCGCCAATAAATCAAGCAGTAGAAGGAATTGTGAATGGTATCTTTTTCAATCAAGGTCACGTTTGTTGTGCAGGTTCTCGTTTGTTTGTGCAAGAAAGTGTTGCCGAAGAAGTGATTCGTAAATTAAAAGATAGATTAGAAACGTTAATTGTTGGTGACCCATTAGATAAAAATACAGACATTGGCGCTATCAATTCTAAAATGCAATTAAATAAAATTAATGAGTATTTAAAAATTGGAGTAAACGATGGAGCTGATATGTACCAAAGTTCTTGCTCTATTCCTAAGAAAGGATTTTTTGTTCGCCCTACTTTATTTTTAAACACGTCACAATCTCATCGTATCTCTCAAGAAGAAATTTTTGGACCGGTGTTAGCTATTCAAACTTTTAGAACGATTGAAGAAGTGATTGAAAAAGCAAACAACATTCCTTACGGTTTAAGTGCTGGGGTTTGGACAGATAAAGGGGCTCGTATTTTTAACATGACTTCTAAATTACGTGCTGGTGTTGTTTGGGCAAACACTTATAATAAGTTTGATCCAACATCTCCTTTTGGTGGTTACAAAGAAAGTGGCTTTGGCAGAGAAGGTGGCTTGCATGGTTTAATGCCGTATTTAAAGTTTTAAGAAATAAGTTGTTGGTTGTTGGATTGAAGTTATCAAACAACCAAAAACAAAACTCAAACAACAAATTACAATGGAAAGAATAGAAGTTTTAAAAACATACAAAATATTTATTGGCGGTCAATTTCCTCGAACTGAAAGCGGACGTTATTACCCTTTAAAATTAAAAAACAACATGACTGTAAACGTTAGTTTATCATCTCGTAAAGATTTTAGAAATGCAGTAGTTATAGCCCGTGGCTCCTTTAGCGGATGGAGTTCGCGTGCTGCATTTAATCGCGGACAAATATTATACCGTATTGCAGAAATGCTAGAAGGACGAAAAGAACAATTTTTAGAAGAGTTAAAGCAATTAGGTTATTCGGCTGCAGCCGCAAAAAAAGAAGTGGAGCAAAGTATTGATCGTTTAGTTTACTACGCTGGTTGGTGCGATAAATACCAGCAGATGTTTAGTGCTGTAAATCCAGTAGCAACGTCTCATTTTAATTTTTCGGTGCCGGAACCAATGGGTGTTGTTGCTATTTTAGCAGATGAATCAACTGCGTTATTAGGACTAATTTCTGCCATTGCACCTTGCATTGCTGGCGGAAATACCTGTATTGTTTTAGCATCAGAAAGTAAACCAACTTGTTCTATCACTTTTGCTGAGGTATTAGCTACAAGCGATGTTCCGGGAGGTGTGGTTAATATTATTACCGGTAGCCGTAAAGAATTACATGCGCATTTTTCATCTCACATGGATGTGAATGCTATCATCAATTGTAACTCCGAAAAAGATTTTAATAAAACGATAGGCGAAAATGCTTCCTTAAATGTGAAACGTGTTTTTACATGGAATAAAAATTGGAGCGATGAAAAAGAACAAGGCCCTTACTTTATTACCGATTTGCAAGAAATTAAAACAACCTGGCATCCAATTGAAAATATAGGGGTTTCTGGTATTAAGTATTAATTTAATGTTTTGGGCGTGCCCGCGAAAAGCGGTCAGGCTATCACTTCAATCTTTAACTTCATTACATTGCGTAAAAGGATTTACGTTCTATCCTTCACGCAATTTCCCTTAATTCTAAAATTAATCTTCGATTCAAAATATAAAACCACGCCTAAAAAAAATAGGCAATCAATCTGAAAAACTCGCTGCGAACTTGTCAAAAAACCCTTGCGTCTTTGCAGTGAAGTTATACCTTTACACCGCGCAAAATCAACCAATTATGGAATACAATTTTAAAGAGATAGAAAGTTACTGGCAAGCATATTGGGCAAAAAATAAAACCTTTGCTGCCAAAGACGATTCAATAAAAGAAAAATATTATGTACTAGATATGTTTCCTTACCCGTCTGGAGCTGGTTTACACGTTGGGCATCCGTTGGGCTACATTGCTTCCGACATTATTGCGAGGTTTAAAAGACATAAAGGTTTTAATGTACTGCACCCAATGGGATACGATAGCTTTGGCTTACCAGCCGAACAATATGCCATTCAAACTGGGCAACATCCAAAAATTACAACAGAGAATAACATTACCGTTTACAGAAGACAATTAGATAAAATTGGTTTTTCGTTTGATTGGGATAGAGAAGTTAGAACATCAAATCCTGAATATTATAAATGGACTCAATGGATTTTTATACAAATATTTAATTCGTGGTATAATAAAAATACCAATAAAGCAGAAAACATTTCAAGCTTAATTTCTGAATTTGAAACGAACGGAAATACTCAAGTAAATGCAGTTTGTGAGGAATCTGTAAAATCATTCACTGCTAGTGAATGGAAGGCATTTTCTGAAAAAGAACAATCTGATGTTTTAATGGCCT
This sequence comes from Bacteroidia bacterium, assembly GCA_044357775.1. Classification (GTDB taxonomy): domain Bacteria; phylum Bacteroidota; class Bacteroidia; order B-17B0; family Aurantibacillaceae; genus UBA4416. The sequence continues at coordinate 9,008 of JBIKOX010000121.1, forward strand.
ATCGTCTTGCATACTTAGGCGAAGCATACGTTAACTGGTGCCCTCAATTAGGAACCGTTTTAGCAAATGATGAAATTAAAGATGGTGTAAGCGAACGAGGTGGTTATCCTGTTGAACGTAAATTAATGAAACAATGGAGCATGCGCATTACAGCTTATGCTCAGCGTTTGTTAGATGGATTAGACACATTAGATTGGACAGATAGTTTAAAAGAAGCACAACGAAACTGGATTGGAAAATCGGAAGGAA
>JBIKOX010000131.1:0-8659 GCA_044357775.1 Bacteroidia bacterium
GTGGACATAATCAAGAAAAAAATTATGCCTTTTTAAAACAATGTGGTCATACCATTGATGAATTAATTCCGAGTTTATTTACCTTGAATTTGCCACAAAGCCATATTAAAGAATTAATGGGATTAAGTGTAAAGAACGGTACCGTAAAAGTTATTGGAACCAAACATCATTATACTGGACCAGTTTTAATAACGCATTGGGGCTTGAGCGGACCTGCTGTTTTAAAATTGTCTGCATTTGCGGCTTACGATTTTTTTAAGGTAAATTATCAAACTAGAATTTCTGTAAACTGGACAGGAACTTTAAACGAAGAAGGTTTAAAAGATGAATTAAGTTTGAACTTAGGTTCAAAAGCATTAGTAGTTAATACTCCGCTATTTGAAATTCCAAAACGCTTGTGGGAGTATTTGGTTTTAAGGTCGGAAATATCTTTATCAAAACCGTGGATTGAATTAGGGAAAAAGCACTTAAATAAACTAGCTCAAATACTATGTAATGATGTTTATGACATGCATGGCAAAACAACTTTTAAAGAAGAGTTCGTAACTTCAGGAGGCATTAATTTAAAGGAAGTCAACTTTAAAACGATGGAAAGTAAAAAAGTACCTCATTTATTTTTTTGCGGAGAAGTGCTTAATATCGATGGAATAACAGGTGGTTTTAATTTTCAAAATGCATGGAGTACTGCCTGGATAGCAGCAAAAAATGTGCTTAAAGTATAGCTTGCGCGAGGGATGCAAGCACAAATCCTTTTTGTGTTCCTTTACAAAAAGATTGAAGCGACAGCCCAATCCGCTGAATGGCGGACGCGCCCAAATACTTTTTAAAAGAACTATCTAACACCTCTTAAAGAAGGAAAGGTCAAAAATCTTAACTAAACCTAATTGCTTTAATTGGAGTAATTTTATTGAGTATTAAGGTTGGTAAAAACATCATTATTAAACAGGTAATAATTGTTCCTAAATTAATTAATAGTATGTGTGCGATTGAAAAATTAATAGGAACGAATTCTAAATAATAGGTTTCTGGATTTAATGATGCAAACTTAAATTGCAATTGCGCCCAACAAAAACCAATACCTATGATATTTCCAAAAACCAATCCCTTGGCAAGTAATTTGATTGATACAAAGAAAAATATTTTTCTAACACTTTCATTGGCCAAACCAAGTGCTTTTAAAATACCAACTAAATTTGTTCGTTCTAAAATTAAAATTAGCAGCGCAGAAATCATATTAATGGCTGCTACTAATACCATTAAAGTAATAATAATTATAGCATTAACATCTATCATTTCTAGCCAACTAAAAATAGAACTATTCAGTTGTTTTACTGACGAAATAGTATAATTATAGCCAACCACATCATTTAATTTTTCTAGAGAAGTCTCCAATAAATTAAAATCTTTTAAATACACTTCGTAGCCAGCAACTTCGTTTTCTTTCCAATAATTCAATTTTTGAATGTGTTTTAAATCCACAAAAACTAAGTTTTTGTCAAAGTCAGAAAAGCCCGTATTAAAGATTCCTTTTACATAAAACTCCTTTACTCTTGGTTCATAATCAATTTGATTTTGCCCATTAAAAGTAGTGTCTACCAACTTTTTTTTGGTCATAAAATAAATTAATAATTTTTGATTAAGTTTTAAATGTAGCTTACTGGCTAAGGTTTGTGAAATTAAAATATCTTTATTGATAGAATCTTTTTTAATATGTAATAAATCACCTTGAGACAAATACGGCTTTAAATTATTCCAATCATAGTCATGAGAAATTCCTTTTAAAATGATTCCTTCATTATCGGTTTTTGTTTTTAAAATCCCGTTTTTTGTTGCAAAAGCTTGTGTTTGCTTTACGTTGTCGGTCGTTCTAATTTTTTCTAATAATTGATTACTAAAAGTAATTGGATTAGTTTCTAAAGACTGATTTTGGTTAAAATCATTAATTTGAAGGTGTGATGAAAAAGTAGTTATTTTATTAACGATTTGTTGCTGAAATCCCGTAACAACTGCCATGGTTATAATCATTACCGCTACACCTAGCGCGATACCTATAATCCCTATTTTTACAATAGGACTTGAAATCGTTTTTTTTTCTTGCCCTTTATTTAGTATTCGTTTAGCTATAAAATTTGAAAAATTCATTGGTCATAAATATAATGAATTTTTTATGGCTAGTGTTTTTTAAAACTTTGTATTCCTTATATTTACATTATAATCATAAATTTTTATATGCAATTAAAAATCTTTTTATTTCTTTTTATTTTAAGTACCACCTATTTAATTTCTCAGGTAGGAACTCAAAAATATAATTCCATTATTACAGGTGCGCAACAAACAGATTTGTATATACAAAGATTAAAAAATAAAAAGATTGCGATTGTTACAAATGCTTCCGGAATTATAGGTAACAAACATTTAGTGGATACTTTATTAAAGCACAAAATTAAAATTGTAAAAATATTTGGACCAGAGCATGGTTTTAGAGGTACTGCTGATGCTGGAGAAAAAGTAAAAAGCGGTAAGGATGCTTTAACAAATATTACAGTAGTTTCGTTATATGGTTCTCATAAAAAACCAACCAAAGAAGATTTAAAAGGTATTGATATTGTTATTTATGATATTCAAGATGTTGGGGTTCGGTTTTATACTTACATTTCTACCATGTCTTATGTTATGGAAGCTTGCGCCCAAAATAATAAAGAACTTATCATTTTTGATAGACCAAATCCTAACGGATTTTATATTGATGGACCTGTAATGACCGATAAGTACAAAAGCTTTTTAGGCATGCATAATGTTCCAATTGTTTATGGAATGACTTGTGGCGAATATGCTATGATGGTAAATGGCGAAGGTTGGTTGAAAGATAAGTTGAAATGTAAGTTGACAGTTATTCCTTTAAAAAAATATGAAAGATCAAAGTTTGTTTCAGGATTACCAATTAAACCGTCTCCAAATTTACCAAATGATACTGCTGTATTACTGTACCCTAGTTTAGGACTATTTGAAGGTACAATTGTAAGTTTAGGACGTGGAACGGATTTTCCATTTCAGGTTGTTGGGAATCCATCTGTTGACGAGGGTTCATTTCCATTTGTTTTCAAACCAAAATCAACTTCAATATCTAAAAAACCTAAGTATCAAGATACACTTTGTTATGGTGTGGATATGCGAATTCAGTTTGAATATATTTTAAAAAGTAAACAAATAAATTTAACTCTTTTAAATATGTTTTATCATCATAGTGAAGGTAAACAAACGATTTTTTTTGACAATAACTTTAATTATCATTCAGGTAATGAAGAGTTAAAGGAACAAAGTATTTTGAGTATTTCGCCAATGGAAATAAGAGAATCATGGAAGGTTGGTATATCTGAATTTAAAAAAATCCGAAAGAAGTATTTGCTTTATGACGATTTTTAGGGAACTTAAACTTTAATTGTATTTTTCAGCTAGAGAATGTACTTTTGCCACCACAAATTAGGAGAGGTGTCAGAGTGGTCGAACGAGCAAGCCTGGAAAGTTTGTATACGGGTAACTGTATCGCGGGTTCGAATCCCGCCCTCTCCGCCACTTAAAAACATAAACCATTTACGTTCAGTAGTTTAGGTTTTTTTATTTTAGTATTTAGCCAACATGTAGCCTACAAACTATTAAAGTAGGTGTTTTTAAGTATAAAAAAAGTGGCTTTTGTTATATCCACTTAATTTAAAATAATAACCTAAATACTTAGGGATTAAATCAGTAATAACTAAAAAGCCAGTTATCCAATTGAATATTTTTTTATCTATCAACCTCAGCTAAATGAAAATAACGCCTATTTAACCGATATTCTTTTATAAAGTCAGCAATTGTTACATTTAAGAAAAATTCAAATCTCGAATTCAGTATAGGTTTACATCATCAAAATTAATGTTATTTTTGATTAACTGGTTTAATTTAAAACTCTAAAATAAATGGATACTTCCTTGACGCTAGCTTTATCAAATGGTCACAAACTAATTGATGATTTAAAACTGAACGAAGTTATTACACTATCAGATGAATTGCTTTTACTATATTTTGATGAAGATGATCGTGCACGTATCCTTTACTTGAAAGGTGAGGCTCTTCTACATGCTGGACATTATCCGCTAGCATATTCCTGCTTTTCAGCTGGAGCTAAAATCGCTACTAAAGTTAACGATGTGAAATTAATTGCCGAAGGTTTTGTTGGCTTATCCTATGTCTATAGATTTCTCGAAGACTATAACGCAGCAATTGATTATGCAAATAGAGTAAAAGAATTATTAGAATCAACTGAGCCAACCGTTGTTTATATCAAAGCTTTATTAAGTGAAGGAATTTCTAACTCAAGATTAGGAAATCATACTGAAGCCACTTTGCTTCTCAATAACGCACTTCGGATTTCCAAAATTCTTAATAACGATTTTTTAGTTGCAACAAGCATTAAATCATTGGCTGATTTTTATCTTTATAGCAATGATTATGTGCATGCCATAAGTTTGTACGAGAAAGCGTCCTCCTCTATGGAAAATAAAAATCATTTTGTTCTTAAGACAATGATAATCTTAAGATTATCCGAAGCATTTGAACAAAACGGCGAGATAGAAAAAGCGCTTTCCTGCAGCTTTATAGGACTAGAAGTTGCGCAACAGAATTTATTTATGGCGGGTGAGAAATTTGCGCACCAAGTATTAAGTCGTCTTTTCGAAAGAAAACTAGATACAGAAAAATCGTTTAAGCATCTGAAGGCCTATCTTGATTTGCATAATCGTATCAATACATCCAAGCAAATGAATAAAATAAATAAAATGGAGCTCGACTTTGTGAAAGAAGCAAAAGACAAGGAGATTTATTTATTGGAACAAATCAAAGAAAAGCATAAGGCTATTTCAGAAAGTATTTCATACGCCAAGAGGCTTCAGGAAGCTATTTTACCAGTTAATAAATCTCTTGAGGATTCTTCAATTAACTACTTTGTTTTTTTTAAACCTAAGGAAAAAGTTGGCGGAGATTTTTATTGGATTGATTCCTCGGAAAATAGTTCAATATTTTGTTTAGCAGATTGCACTGGCCATGGCATTCCTGGAGCCATGTTATCAATGTTATGTTCTAATTTAGTGCGAAATGCTTTAAAGAATAATAAAAAACCACATCTAAATAATATAATTTCCAAGGTTAACAATATGTTGCATGATACTTTAGGATTAAACGAAATTAATAATGTAAATGATGGTATGGATATTTCTTTTTGCTCAATAAGTAAAAAACCAAAAAGTGATTACTGGGAATTAAAATTTGCTGGAGCAAATCATGTTGGAATAATTATTAGAGAAGATAAAGCACTACAAGTTGCGTATAATAGAACAGGAATTAGTATTCAAACGGATAGAGATTATAAGTTTGATGAGACAATTTATAGATTGAAGAAAGGAGATTCGTTTTATATGTTTTCTGATGGCTATGCTGATCAATTTGGCGGGTTAACGGAGGAGGAAAGGAAACAAGGAGGTAAGAAATTTAAGTATAAGCGTCTTACTGAATTATTTACTAATATTCATAAAGAAGAATTGATTGAGCAAAGGCAAATTTTAGAAAATACGCTAAATGAATGGATGGGTGATTTGGAGCAAATAGACGATGTGACTGTAATTGGTTTTAGGGTTTAATTTTATTAAAAAGTACCTCAATGTGTTCAATTTCTTAAAGTCCAAAATAAAAGAGTTTGAAAAAATATCTGTGGCTTACATTCGAAAGGAAAGAAAGATAACTTATAAATTCTTCCGTTTAATTAATTTGGAATTTTATCGTGCATTTGCTGCATAAAAGTATGGTTTGAATTAGCCTATGCGATTTTACAAGGTAATAAATTAGCATGAATGAAACTTATTTTAAATTCAGTAATTAGCTCTACCTCCAATAATATTTACACGAGTGTCTTTATTTTTTTGTTAATAAATAGTTGCTATTAAGTTATTGTAAAATAATATTTTTGGATAAAAACAATATGGTCGTTCAGGAACTTTTTAAAAATATTGAAAGAAAATCAGAAGCTGATTTATTTAGAAAAGCAACTAGATTAACTTTTGAAGGTCAATCAAAAATATATGGAAAATTTTCTAATCCTTCAACTTTATACAAAAAAAAGAACATTGCAAAAGAAGTTATATGGTTTTTTGTATCAATAGCAATTGGTTTTTTGATGGGATATTTATTTTTTGAACTGTTTGTTATTTTATTGCCTAGCATTAAAAATGACATCATATTTCATTTTTTAAATTCAAATTTGAATTTTATTTATTTCTTATCATTTATTTGTTTTGTAGGTGTTTATATTTCTCGTTTAGTAGTTTGGGCTTTAAATTTATTTTAAGAATGATTGATTTAGTTGTAAAAGTTGTTGCGAGTGAATTAAATGAATTTTTTAGATTAAAATTTGGGATAAAAGAAGATCGAGTAATAATTTCTAATCTTGTAAATCAAGATGGATCACCATCTGTTAAAGATGATAATAGGCTTATATTATCTTTAGTATTAATTCAAGAAGAAAAGATTGTTAATAATGTTAATCAAACATATTCTAAACCCGTTTATCTAAATGTATTTTTATTATTTTCTGCGTCCTTCAATGAAAAGTTGAATTTGGATGCGTTAAAATTTTTAACAGCTGTTATTTCTTTTTTTCAAAATAAACATACTTTTAATAAACAAAACACTTCTAATTTAGGAAATGGTATTGATAAATTGACATTTGAGATTTTTAATCAGTCAATTCAGGAACAAAGTAATTTATGGAGTACCTTAGGTGCAAAATATATGCCTTCTATTTTATATAAAGTTAGGATATTAAAAATTGATGAAAATATGTTGGCTCCTGATATTATTGATGTTAGTAATGTTGATCGTAATTATCAATAACTATGAAAGCATATTTTAAAACTATTACTTCTTTATCAATTAAACATGATTATTTTTCTGACAAAGAATTAAAAAACGTAACTTTTCATCCTTTCGAAGAAACAATTAATTATTTTAAAAATTACAGAATCTTATTCAAGGTAAAAAATAATAATTTATTTTTACTACAAGAAATGGATTCATCAGAAAATTCTGCGCTAATAAAATCTAACATTTCTGAAATTGATAGAAACTTTTTTTTTGGTATAAAGTTTAATGATAAGTATTTTCAATTGAGGTCAGGTTTCAATTATGATTTAAGAAAAAATAAATTATTGTTTAATTTAACTGGTAATGATGATCTTATTGTAAATTCTGATTGTGTTATTCCAATTTGGAATTCTAACTTATTTACTGAAGAAATATTTTTTACAGTAAAAAATAATAGTGACTTTTTAGTTTATAGTTCTGATTTAAATGATCCAAATTGGTTTGAAAATTTAGATACGGGTTTGTATAAAATTAACGGATTATCATTTTTTAAATGTTCAAATTGTTCTGGTTTGGATGCAATTTTAATTTTATCAATAAATCCATTTTTACTTCACAGAGAGATTTTAATTCGATCAGGGTTTTATAAATGGCGATATAATATTCAAAGTAAATACAATACTTATGCAGATTTGAGTATAATTGATGAAAATGGAATCTATGAATTTAGTAAAGTAGAAAATAAAAGCAATAATAATATTTCGGTTTTTCTTTCGGCGCAACCCATTAAACTTTCTGAAAAATCAATCTCAAGTTTAAGTCTATATAATAAAGATATTAATTTAAAAAACCATCTTCCAAATCCTGAAATTGAAAATGCTCGATTTTTAAGTGCAGATAAAAGAGAATTAGTGTTAGACGCATTCTTGACAATATGATTTTGTTATTAACAAAAAAAATAATTAGTTCATAATTTTTTAATAAGTTTATTAGAGATAAATTTGTTACTTTATTTAATTTCAATTTACTTTATAAAAACTTTTATTTAATATTACTTTTAAAAAATAGAAATATATTATGGCAAATTACAAAACTCCTGGTGTTTATGTTGAAGAAATTTCAACTCTTCCTCCTTCGGTTGGACAAGTTCCAACTGCCGTTCCTGCGTTTATAGGTTATACCGAAAAAGCACTGAAAAATGGTAAAAGTATAATTAATGTTCCAACACACCTTACTTCTATATTGGATTTCCATTCGATGTTTGGTCGTGCGGCTGATTATGGAAAAATTAATGTTTCACTAAATCCAGATTCTAGTGTAGGAGCTATTGATTTTGAAAAACGATTTTTTTTATATGATAATGTTAGAATGTATTTTGCAAATGGTGGTGGTCAATGTTACATCGTTTCTGTTGGTACTTTTGAAGATGAAATCACCTTAGATAAATTAAGTTATGGTTTATCTGCTCTTGAAAAAGAAGATCATCCAACTATTTTACTTTGCCCAGATGCAATGTTATTAAAAAAGAAAGATCAAGCTTATAGTTTGCAACAAGCTATGTTAATGCAATGTAATAAACTGCAAGATAGAGTAGCTATTTTAGATATCTACAATGGTTTTATTGATAGAAAAGATGAAGATATTATTTTAGATTTTAGAAATGGAATAGGTGTAAATCATCTAAAGTATGGTGCTACTTACTATCCTTGGATTGAAACTACATTATCAAATAATTTTGGTTTTGAGCATATTAATTTAAAAGATAAAG
>JBIKOX010000122.1:0-9139 GCA_044357775.1 Bacteroidia bacterium
GATATCCTACCGCAAAAGCGACAAAACTTAATGTTTTCGGCAACTTTAAATGAGGATGTAGAAATGATGATTGAAAATTATTTTTATAAACCAGAATATATTGAATTAATTAGTAGAGGAACACCTTTAGAAAAAATTATTCAACAAGCGTATCATGTTCCAAATTTTTACACAAAAGTAAATTTATTAGAGCATTTGTTGAAACGTGAAAAAAGCTTTAGTAAGGTATTAGTGTTTGTGAAAAATAAAAAAATAGCAGATGATATTTTTAAAGCTTTAGAAACTGAATTTTCTCAAGAAATTGGTGTCATTCACTCAAACAAATCTCAGCCGCAGCGTTTTAGTGCTGTTAAAAAGTTTGATGAAGGAACGCATCGCATGTTAATTGCCACGGATATTATTGCACGCGGTTTAGATTTAAAAGATGTAACGCATGTTTTAAACTTTGATATGCCATCAAAAGAAGCAAGCTCATATATTCACCGAATTGGTAGAACGGGACGGGCTGATAAAACAGGTATTTCAATAAGCTTTATTACAAAAGCTAACTTACCTATGCAAAAGGAAATTGAAACTTTAATGAAGAAAAAAATAGAGCTATTAAAAATACCTGAAGCTGTGGAAATATCTGAAAATTTAACTCAGGATGAAAAGCCAGTAACTAGAGATAAATCATTAAAAAAAGCACCGAAACATATTACACCAAGTGGTGCATTTCATGAGAAAAAAGATAAAAATAAAAAAGTGAATTTAGGAGGAAAACGTCGCCAAGAAAACTTAAGACGTATTGCAGAAAAAAATGTAAGAACTAAACCTTTTTAAAAATTAAACTAGTTTTAGTTTTGATAATTTAGCAGTGTTATTTTTATACTTTATATACACTGATATATTACAGCTAATGCAAAATTTTAAATATTAATTCCTTCATTAACTCTCCGTTACTTACACCAAAATTATTTACACCTTTCGTTTTTAAATCGTAATCTTTTAATTCAGCAAAAATTGTTTTTAGTTTAGCTGTGTTATAATTTTGAGCAGCCTTCACGTATCCATCCACAAAAAAAGAATGTACACCTAACGTTTGAGCCACAGCAGATTTAGATTTATCAGGAGCAAAATGATATAGTAATACTTTGGAAAAATAGCTATATAATAAACTTAAGGTCATTACTGCCGGATTATCTTTTTCGTTGGCTGCGAAATAATATATAATTCGGTTGGCCTTTAAAATATCTTTTTTTGCTAAAGCGTCTTGCAATTCAAAAACATTAAATTCTTTACTAATACCAATATTATCTTGCACGGCATCTGCCGTAATCTCGTCACCTACTTTTAAATTTATAAAGAGTTTTTCGAGCTCGTTGGCAATTTTAGATAAATCATTTCCTAAATACTCTGCTAATAAAGTCGATACTTTAGGGCCAATTTTATACTTCTTTTCAATTACAAGCGATGTAATCCATTCAGGAAGTTGATTGTCATACATTTTTTTTGTCTCTAAAAAAACATGATTTTTTTGAAGAGATTTGTAAACTACGCTTCGCTTGTCTATTGTTTTATATTTATAGCAAAATACTAAAATAGTAGAAGGCTGAGGCTGCTGTAAATAGCCCACCAAAGGATTTGGAGCACTGGGCGATTTTTTAGTTTTTGTTTCTGCTTTTTTAGCATCATCATCCCCATCAGAAGTTTTACCTAACTCTTTTAAGTTCTGTGCTTCTTTTACAATAACAACTTGATATTCGCTCATCATTGGAAAACGCTTTGCTGCTAAAATGATAGTATTTAAATCAACATCCTTTCCATAAAGTATCGTTTGATTAAACTCTTGTTCGCTTTCGTCTAATGCGTTTTTTTCAATGTAATCGCTAATTAAATCAATATAATAAGCTTCCTCGCCGCTTAAAAAATAAACAGGTTTAAATATTTTCCGTTTTAAATCGGTAAGTATTTGTGTGACTTCTTTCAATACTTTATTTCTTATTTATTCTTCTCAATTAATTTTTCTAAAATATCAATAGCCGAAATGCTAATAACTGTTCCAGGGCCAAATACGCCCGATACACCCGCTTTGTATAAAAAATCATAATCTTGCTGAGGGATGACTCCTCCTGCAATAACCATGATATCTTCTCTGCCATATTTTTTTAATTCTTCAATCACTTGTGGAATTAAAGTTTTATGACCGGCAGCTAACGATGAAACTCCTAAAACATGTACATCATTTTCTACAGCCTGTTTAGCTGCTTCTGCGGGTGTTTGAAATAACGGACCAATATCAACATCAAATCCCATATCGGCAAAGCTTGTAGAGATAACTTTTGCGCCTCTATCGTGTCCGTCCTGGCCCATTTTCGCAATCATAATACGAGGACGGCGACCATCCATTTCAGCAAATTTGTCGGCTAATTCTTTTGCTTTCAAAAAGTGTTTATCCATACTAATTTCTTTACTGTAAACTCCTGCAATGCTTCTGATGTTTGCTTTATATCTTCCAAATACAACTTCTAAGGCGTAAGATATTTCTCCTAAGCTGCAGCGAACACGAGCCGCATTGATTGCTAATTCTAATAAATTTCCTTTACCAGTTTTTGCTGCAGCTGTTAAAGCAGATAAGGCAGATTCAACTTCTTGCGAGTTGCGTTCCGCTTTTAATTTTGCTAAACGTTCTAATTGTTGGGTTCTAACTTTTGCATTATCCACATCTAAAATATCAATGTTTGTTTTTTCGTTAGTTTGGTATAGGTTTACACCAACAATAATATCTTTACCGCCATCAATACGTGCTTGCTTTCGCGCAGCCGCTTCTTCAATGCGCATTTTAGGAATACCAGTTTCAATTGCTTTTGCCATTCCACCTAACTTTTCAACTTCCTCAATTAATTCCCAGGCCTTGTGAGCTAACTCATGAGTTAAGGTTTCAACGTAATATGAACCAGCCCAAGGATCAACAACTTTACAAACGTTTGTTTCGTTTTGTAAAAATAATTGTGTGTTACGAGCAATTCGTGCACTAAAGTCTGTAGGTAAAGCAATTGCTTCATCTAACGCATTAGTATGTAAACTTTGTGTATGTCCCATAGCTGCTGCTAATGCTTCAACGCAAGTACGGGTAACGTTATTAAATGGATCTTGCTCTGTTAAACTCCAACCGCTTGTTTGGCAATGTGTTCGTAATGCCATCGACTTAGCTGATTTTGGATTAAATTGTTTTACCATTTTAGCCCATAGCATTCTTGCGGCGCGCATTTTAGCAATCTCCATAAAATGGTTCATTCCAATTGCCCAAAAGAAAGATAAGCGTGGTGCAAAGGCATCAATATCTAATCCAGCTTTAATACCAGTTCTAATATATTCTAATCCGTCTGCTAAGGTGTAAGCTAATTCAATATCAGCTGTAGCGCCTGCTTCTTGCATATGATAACCGCTAATAGAAATTGAATTAAACTTTGGCATTTTTTGAGATGTGAATTCAAAAATATCTGCAATAATTTTCATCGATTGCTCTGGCGGATAAATGTATGTATTACGCACCATGAACTCTTTTAAAATATCATTTTGAATAGTACCAGATAATTTGTCCATTGAAACTCCTTGTTCTTCAGCAGCTACAATATAAAATGCTAAGATAGGCAACACTGCACCATTCATCGTCATACTCACACTCATTTCATCAAGAGGAATTTGATCGAACAATACTTTCATATCCAAAATAGAATCAATTGCTACACCAGCTTTACCAACATCACCAACCACACGTTCATGATCACTATCGTAACCACGGTGAGTAGCTAAATCAAAAGCAACGGATAAACCTTTTTGTCCTGCTGCTAAATTTCTTCTATAAAAGGCATTACTTTCTTCAGCTGTACTAAAACCTGCATACTGACGAACTGTCCAAGGATTTTGGACATACATACTAGAGTAAGGCCCACGCAAAAAAGGAGGCGTTCCAGCACCAAATTTTAAGTGTTCAAAATCTTTGGTGTCAGCAAGCGTGTATGATGTGTTTAAAGTAATTTGTTCAGCTGTCGTAAACTTCTCTTGTGTCGCATTTATGTTTCTCGACTCCGCTCGAAATGACAAATCTGATTGATAGGATATATTTGAAAAATCTTTTCTCATAATTAATTTGCTAATTGCTGTTCTAAAGATTCGCTCAAATTAATAGTTTTAATTCCTGAAGGATGAATGGTATTTTTTCTTTTCTCCACTTTAACATCTTCGTTTTTATTTTGGAATTTATTAACGCCCACTAAAACTAATTTACCTTCTTTAAATTGCTGAATCAATGCTTCCGCATCTTTAGAAATACTCTCTTGAATATAGTTTGTTTTTAAGCAAGCTAATATACCTCCTTTTGATTCAATCACTTGAAATTGTTCCCAAGCTTTTTCGCAAAGTGTTTCGGTTAAGGTTTCAATGTAATATGAACCAGCAGCCATATCTGCAACAATATTTAAATAACTTTCGTCTTTTAAAATCAATTGTTGGTTACGGGCCATTCGAGAACTAAAATCATTTTGTGGATTAAACTCTAAATCAAATGGCAACACCGCAATGCTGTTTGCTCCACCAATAGAAGCACTCATCGCTTCCGTCGTAGAACGCAACATATTATTATAACTATCTACCACACTTTTGTTAATTGAAGTAGTTTGCGCATGAATATGAATAGTTGCACTTATGTTGTATTGACTTAATAAGAAGTTTGTTAATTTTCTTAAGGCTCTTAGCTTGGCAATTTCCATAAAAAAATCGCCACCAACAGAAACATTCAAATGAATGGATGTAATAGAAGATGAAGCAATATTTAAATACTCATTTAAATGAGCTATTGAAAAAGCTAATTCATTCACTGAATTTGAACCTGCCTCTTGATATAAATTAGTACTAACAGAAATAGAAGAAGTGTTATGTAACTCCACTTTTCCGTTTAAAGTCGTGTCGCATTCAACAAAGCAGTTGTCTCCAACAGAAATAGAACTTAAAAAAGAAGCTAACTCTTTTTCAAACTCAGAAGCCACTATAAACAACGTGTAAATATATTGTAATAAAACTTCGTTTAATAAAATTGTAAAATCTGATTTTTGAGTGATATGGAACACCAAGCCTGAAGCTCCATTTCGTAATGCATTTAAGGCTTGAGTATTGGAAGTTTTGGCGTCGGTAACAAAAATTGTTTCACAAATAGCCCAATCACTTTTTGTAAAAATAGGACTTGGATTACTATTTAAATTTTCATGCGTGTAAAACGGCTGCACCTCAATTCCTGAGTTAGTATTCCAAACCAAAGAATTGTAATCAATGCCTTTTAAATCTTTCACTATTTGCTCTTTCCATTGAGCAGCAGTTGTAGAAGGAAATTCGGTAAATAATTTTTGCATTTTATTATTTTTTTGTCAGTTCGAGCGCAGTCGAGAACTATGTAATTGTCATTAAGAGCGCTTATCGACTACGCTCGAAGTGACAGAACTTTTTATTTAGAATATTTGAGCAATTTCTCTTTTGATATAATCTATAGCTACATCATTTGGTAATTTTTTACCTAAATTATTTGTTATGTTTAAAATCATCATTGCTAAATCTGATCCATTTGAATCGTAAGCAACTTTTGAAGAAGCGATATTTACTAATTGAATAATTTCTTCTTTGGATGTTTTTACTAATTCCCATGCGCCAGCTGATAAATAAATTTGTTGAGATAAATTATGCTCGTATTCTGTTTTTACGGCAGCAACCAATTCTAATTGCAATTGGCGCGCATTCATGCCATTTTTGTTTACACGAATAACCAAACTGTTTGGATTAATTCGTTCTAAAAAAATAATAATACGTTCAAACGCTTGAATTTTTAATGGCGTAATTGTTCCTAACGTACTTTTCTTTAATTCAAATTCACGTCTTTTTTGTTCATTGTCTAAAAAACGTTTTACTAAAAAATAAGATGCTGCAAATACTGCTCCAGCAGGAATAATAATTTTCAAAAGTTCTAAAAAGGTCGTCATAATAGTTTATTTTTTCAGTTTCTAATATCGGTATTTTTAATCTATAATTTCAATAATTTATATAAATCACAAATTATATTAACCTCCGGCTTTTTTGGCTTTATAATTGGCTTTTATTAAAAGGTCTACTAGTTTATCTCTATTATCGCCTTGTATTAATATATTACCATCTTTACTATTACCACCAACGCCACATTTTTGTTTTAAAGTTTTTGCCAAATGGTCTAAATCAACTTCAGTTCCAACAAAGCCACTAATACGAGTTACAAGTTTACCACCTCCAATTCTGTCTAAAAATAATTTTAAATTTTGTTGTTGCGGCGGCAATGTAAGCTGCGAATCTTGTTCCTCATTTTCATAATTAAAACTTGGATTAGTGGAATAAACCACATTTACTCTATTTTTTTCTTTTTTGCTCATCTTTTAAATTGCGTTAAAAATAAAGGAATAATAATCAGCATTATAATTAATAAAATAAGTAGTAAACTGTTTTGTAGAGCATTAGTTGGATGATATTCCGTTTGATTAAAAGTTTCTCCTTCAAAAAATTGATTGTCATTATTTTCGTTTTCAATTTTTCGCAAACTATCTTTTAAATAATAATGTTTTTTTAGCCAACTATTGGCCATTTCAAAATTTTGTTGATTTTCATAAAATACCGAACGTGTGTGATAAACTTCTGTCAACGCTTCAGGATAATCATACTCTTCACAAATTTTGCTAGCTAGCTCAATAAAGTTAAAGGCTTTGTTAAAGTCCTTTTGTAAAATATAAACCAATGCAATATTGTTATAACTGTCTGCTAATTCAAGTTTATCATCAATTAATTGTCTTATTTTTAAACCTTCTTCCAAATACATTAAGGCGCTATCTGTTTGATTTTGTTCAGTCATTATGGTTCCAATATTGTTGTAGCAAGATGCAATTAACTCATGATTACTTATAATAGCTGCATATTTTAGTGCTTCCTCAAATTGTTTTATAGCCGCCTGCAGTTGTTTTTGGTTATATTTTAAAGTACCTATATTTATTAAACAGCGGGCAATTTGAAGCGTATTACCAGTTTTATTTGATGAATGTAGTGATTGTAAGTAAGACAATTCTGCTAGCTTTGGAGAGTTTATGTCATTATAAATATTCCCCATATTTGCATGATTGATTGCAATTCCAAATTCATGGTTTATTGATTTATTTAGTTGTAATGATTTTTTTTGAAACTGAAGTGCTTTTGTATAATTTCCTTTTTTGTAAAATATAACTCCTAATAAATTATAGCTTTTTGCAAGGTGCTTAATGCTATTGCTCTTTAAAGCCTCTTGCTCGCATACTTTAGCGTACTTGTATGATAATTGAGGATCTTCATTTCTTAATTCAAATCCAGCTTTATACAAGAGGTTTACCCGTTCGGTATCATTTTCATTGCTAATTATTTGAAAAAGCAGCGAATCATTTTCTTGCGATAAGCAATTAAACGATAAAAAAATACATATGATAAATAGCTTCATTAATTAGTGTAAATATAATTTGTTTTTACTTATGCTTTGTATAATTTAGAACCTAAATTAATAGTATGATCCATTATAAATTATATCTTAAAAATCCTAATTCGCATTATATTTATGTTGATTTAACAATTGATGAAATCGTTACTACTTTTATTGAATTACAATTGCCAGCTTGGCGCCCAGGACGTTATGAGTTAGGAAATTTCGCTAAAAATATTAAAAAAGTTGATGCATTTGATGAAGATGGTAATAATTTGACATATACCAAATCCACAAAAGACTCATGGGTAATTAATACTAATGGAGCTACTAAAGTTAAAATTACTTATAGTTATCATACTACCGAAATAAATGCGGGAAATTGTTTTGCAGATGATAGCCAATTGTATGTAAATCCTGTGCATTTATGCATGTATTTACCAGATAGAATGCAGGAAAAACATACCTTGGAATTAGGTATTCCTGATTCCTATAAAATAGCCACGGCTTTAAAAAGAGACAATGGGTTTTTGATAGCTGAATCTTTTGATGAATTGGCCGACAGTCCAATTATGGCAAGCGCTAGTCTTCAGTCCGATTTTTATTTAGTTAATGATATTAAATTTTGGTTACATTTTATTGGTGAATGCAAGCCTGATTTCGAAAAAATGAAATCTGATTTTTATAAATTTACAAATACACAGCTGAGTTTTTGGGGAGGTTTTCCGATACAAGAATATCATTTTATGTTTCAAATTTTACCTTTTAAATTTTATCATGGAGTGGAGCATCAAAAATCAACCGTTATTTCAATTGGACCAGGTTACAATTTGAACAAAGGAAAAACGTATGAGGATGTTTTGGGCGTTTCGAGCCATGAATTATTTCATACATGGAATATTAAATATATAAGACCTATAGAAATGTTACCATATGATTTTACTAAAGAAAATTATGCTCGTACAGGCTATGTTTATGAAGGTTTTACAACTTATTATGGAGATTTACTATTATTAACAAGTGGTGTATTTAGCGTACAGGATTACTTTAATACTTTGGAAGAACGCTTATTAAAACATTTTCATAATTACGGGCGCTTTAATTTATCGGTTGCAAATTCGAGTTGGGAAACTTGGTTGGATGGTTATGTTCCGGGAGCGCCTTACCGTAAAACTTCAATTTACGACGAAGGAAATTTAGTAGCTTTTATGTTGGATATTTTAATTATGAAACATACAAATAATCAAAAAGGATTAAGAAATGTTTGCAGAGAATTATATAATGATTTTGGTAAGAAAGAAATAGGTTATTCGGAAAATGACATCATAATTGTTTGTGAAAAAATGGCAGGTGTTTCTTTAAAAGCATTTTTTGAAAAGTATGTTTACGGAAACGAAGATTTTGAATCACAATTAATTGAGTGTTGTAATTATTTAGATATCGATTTCGTAAAAGAAAAAAGTCAATATCCATGCGAATCTGTGTATGGATTTAAGACCATTGATTTTGGTAACAATAGAAAAGTATCATTAATTGCACCCTATTCTCCAAGTTGGAAATCAGGTTTATCCATTGGAGATGAAATTGTTTCAGTAAATGGATTTACACTAAAAAATGATTTTAATAATTGGATGGAATATTTTATTG
>JBIKOX010000009.1:0-29823 GCA_044357775.1 Bacteroidia bacterium
GGTAGAATCCTTTGTAATTTCATATTTAATCCATTTATACTCTAATTTTTCAAACAAAAAATTGCTAAACATTCCTTTCCCTGCTTTAAATTCAAGTTCATCCTCCACTCCTTTTTTTGCAGGGCTACCTTCTTTTACTTCCGTCATAGTAACAGTAAACTTTCTTTTGTCTAGCGTATCTTTTGGTTCACCTTTTTTTATGGCGTTAATACTTAATATTCCAACTGTTAATACAGAAGCGGAAATAATGATAGTTTTTAAATTCATTGTTATTAATTTTTTTTTGTTGTAAATGTAATAAAATTACTTTTATGCTTTAATGTTGCTTAACTATTTTACAAATTTTATAAGTTTATTAATTCTGAGGCAATTTTTATACCAATTTTATGCAACCTTTAGCAGAGCGAGTAAGACCAACCAATTTAGATAATTACATTGGACAGGAGCATATTATTGGAAAAAACTCTGCATTACGAAAAGCTATTGAGCAGAACTTATTACCGTCCATTATTTTATGGGGTCCTCCTGGCGTAGGAAAAACCACTCTGGCACAAATAATATCTCAAACTTTAAATCGTCCGTTTTATGCATTAAGTGCCATAAATTCGGGTGTAAAAGATGTGCGAGAGGTCATTGAAAAAGCTTCGCAAGATGGTGGTTTTTTTAATCAAGAAAAGCCCGTATTATTTATTGATGAAATTCACAGATTTAGTAAATCGCAGCAAGATTCACTTTTAAATGCAGTTGAAAAAGGTATTGTAACCCTTATTGGAGCAACAACCGAAAACCCCTCTTTTGAAGTTATTTCAGCTCTTTTATCAAGATGCCAGGTGATTGTTTTAAAGCATCTTACCAAAGATAATCTAGTTCAGTTACTGCATAATGCTATTGAAAAGGATGATTCGTTGAAAAGAAAAAAAATAGTTTTAAAAGAGACCGAAGCTTTATTAAGAATTTCGGGCGGTGATGGCAGAAAATTGCTAAATGCTTTAGAAATAGCAGTAAATTGTTGTAGCGAAGAAGAAGTAGTAATTACCGATGCGATTGTAAAAGAATATGTTCAGCAAAATCTAGCATTATATGATAAATCAGGGGAACAACATTATGATATTATTTCGGCATACATAAAATCAATAAGAGGCTCAGATCCCAATGCTGCTGTTTATTGGTTGGCCAGAATGATTGATGGAGGGGAAGATCCAAGTTTTATTGCTAGACGGTTATTAATATTAGCATCTGAAGATATTGGCAATGCTAATCCAACCGCTTTGGTAATTGCCAACAACTGTTTTCAGGCTGTTAATGTAATTGGTTTTCCGGAAAGTAGAATTATTTTAGCTCAAACTACAACGTATTTAGCCTGCTCATCTAAAAGTAATAGCAGTTATGTAGCGATTAATTTAGCTCAACAAGAAGTTAAAAAATCGGGAGATTTACCAGTTCCTTTGCATTTAAGAAACGCACCTACAAAATTAATGCAAGAGTTGGGTTACGGAGATGAATATAAATATGCGCATGATTTTAGCAACAATTTTGTAGAGCAAGAATTTTTGCCAAATGAAATTAGTGGCACTACTTTTTATAACCCATCAGAATTATCGAGGGAAAAAGATTTGAAAGAATTTTTAAAACAAAAGTGGGGTAAAAAGTATGGATATTAGTTTATTTTCATTTAAATAGCGCTAAAGATTATAGTCATTTTTAGATTTTAATTAACTGCTTACTTCTGGCATTTTTATTGCATGATAGATGCAAAAATTATTATATTTGTTTAATTAAAACATTTTGAGATGAAAAAATTACTTATTCTATCGTCAGCCATAATCGTATGCTTATCTGCTTTTAAATCGTCAGACGGAGATAAAATACCTTCGGCAACTGTAAAAAAATTAGATGGCTCTACCACTAACTCAAGTACTTTTGTTAATGCAGGAAAGCCAATGATTATTAGCTTTTGGGCTACTTGGTGTAAACCTTGTAAAAAAGAACTAGATGCTATTAATGAGGAATATGCTGAATTGGTAAAAGAAACAGGTGTTAAATTAATTGCAATTTCTATTGATGATGCTCGTAGTTCAGGAAAAGTAGTAACGGATGTAAAAGTAAAAGGTTGGACATATGAAGTTTATATTGACGAAAACCAGGATTTTAAGCGCGCAATGAATGTAAACAATGTACCGCATACATTTTTAGTAGATGGTGATGGTAAAATTGTTTGGAGTCATAACTCTTATGCAGAAGGTGATGAAGAAAAATTATTTGAAAATGTTAGAAAACTAGCAAAAGGAGAAAAATTATCACATTAATCATTTCTTAATATCACTTAGCAGTGTAAATTGTACTATGACACTAAAACTATCCTCACATCTACTTTTTTCTTTTTTTATATGTCTTGTTTTCAATTCATCTTATGCTCAAATAAAAGATGAATTAGGCTCTGTTCACGGCAATTTTCAGATTGATGCTGCCAATTATGAGCGAGACACAATAATTAATGCAGATCCAGGCAGTGAAGTTTTTAGATATAATGCCTTTGGTAACATTAATTACCAAAAAGGTGGATTTACAGCCGGAGTGCGTTATGAAAGTTATAATCCCCCATTATTGGGCTACTTGCCTGGTTATAAAGGGTCAGGAGTTCCTTATCGCTTTGCTAGATATACTCATAAAGACATTGACATTACGGTTGGTAATTTTTATGAGCAATTTGGAAGTGGTATTTCTTTAAGAGCATATGAAAACAGAGGTCTTTTGTATGATAATGCTTTAGATGGAATGCGTGTTATTTTTACGCCAAAAAAAGGTATTATTTTAAAAGGATTAGTAGGAAAACAACGGACCTATTTTTCTTTATCGCCCGGAGTTGTGCGAGGTTTTGATGGTGAAATAAATTTAATGGATGTATTTGATTCGATTTTAGGGAAATCAAAAACCAAAATTATTTTAGGTGGTAGTTTTGTTAGCAAATTCCAGCAAGATCAAAATCCAACATTAGTACTTCCCGAAAATGTAGGAAATAGTGCTGGAAGAGTTACAATTATTAGAGGTGGTTTTAATTTTAATGCAGAATATGCTTATAAAATTAATGATCCATCGTACCAAAATAAATATAGCTACAAAGCAGGGCATGCCATTATAGCTTCAGCTTCTTACGGCATGGATGGATTTTCATTAATGTTTTCTGGTAAAATGCTAGATAATATGAGTTTTAGAAGTGATAGAGATGCTCAAAATACAATCGATATGATTAACTATCATCCTGATTTTAGTAAGTTTCACACCTACTCTTTAATGGCGTATTACCCATATGCTACTCAACCTAACGGCGAAGTTGGTGGTACAGGAGAATTACAATATAAATTTAAAAAAGGAAGCGTATTAGGTGGTAAATATGGGATGGATATTACTATCAATGGATCAGCTTATTACGGCATCGATACAATTGGAATAGCGCCCATTGCAGACACTTTAAATAACTTTAAATATTCAACCAACTACGGTGGTGTGGGCGAAGAATATTACCATGATTTTAATATCGAAATCACTAAAAAATTAAGCAAGAAACTCAAATTTACAGTAATGTATGCTAATCAATTTTTAAATCAATCCATTGTGCAATTTAACACTCCTGATAAAGAAGAACATCCTGATATTACATCGCATATTGGAGTGTTAGATGTGATTTGGAGATACAAAACAGGCTCAGCCATTCGTTTTGAAACCCAAGGATTTTTTGGTTCATATGATTATAAAGAACGTAAATATGATGATAATGGCGAAAAAAATATTACTAATAATACAGGATCTTGGGGTTCTGCTTTAATTGAATGGACCCCAAATACACATTGGAGCATTACTATAGCAGATCAATATAACTACAACAATCCAGTTATTTCTAAAAGAGTGCATTATTATTTTGGAATGATTGGTTATACAAATGGTCCTACTAGAGTTTCTGTAAGTTATGGTCGTCAGCGACAAGGTATTTTTTGCGCCGGTGGTGTATGTCGCTTTGTTCCTGCATCAAGCGGATTGTCAATAAGTATTTCATCAAGTTTTTAATTGTTAATTACTATTTATCATGAATAAAATAATTTATAAGTTAGCGGTGATCATTGGCATTTCTTTTACTTTTTATAGTTGCGATTATGTAAAAGATGTGAGAGATCCAAATGCTGAAATCATAAGAGGTAATAGAAAAGTGCTAGTAGAAGATTATACTGGTCATAAATGCGGAAACTGTCCTTCGGCAGCTGATACTTTGAAGTATTTAGAAAATAAATACGATGGACAAGTTGTTCCGTTGGCTATTCACGCTGGCTTTTTTGCCAATATAAATGGCACCTATCCAACTGATTTAAGAAATGCAACTGGTAATGCTTATGATACTCAGTTTGGAATTTCAGCAGCAGGAAATCCTAATGGGTTAATTAATAGAGGAGGTTACGGAACCGGAGGGTTTATTAAAGCTTATTCCTCGTGGGAAGGTGAATTAGCTCAAATGTTAAGTCAGTCAGCAAAATTTGAAATAAAAATAAAAAATACTTTCACAGCAGCCAATAGTAATTTAAATACGAGTATTACTTTAAAATCTTTAACAAACAATTCGGGACAATATAAATTAGTTGTACTACTTTCAGAAGATAGTATCATTGCAGAGCAATTAGACTACCGATTGCCCTCTGGTAGTCAATTAATTCAAAACTATGAATTTAAACATGTATTAAGAGATGCCGTTAATAGCGCGTGGGGCGATGCCGTATTTACTAGTGGTGCCATCGCTAATGATTCTATAACAAAGGCATATTCAAATTATAAAATAAGTCCAAACTATCGCCCTTCAAAATGTCATATCATTGCTTATGTTTACGATGCTGACCCTGCAAGCGCAACGTATTATGAGGTTTTACAGGTGGAAGAAGCTCATGTAAAATAAAGGAACATAAATTTAAAATAACCTAATTAGTTTTAACTAATTCTTTATAATTTCAAATTCCACTCTTCTATTTTTAGCGCGATCAATGTCGTTCTCATTGCTAGCAATCGGAACGGAACTTCCATATCCCTTAAAATACATTTTATTTTGAACACCTTTTTTTATTAAGTATTCAAAAACTTCGCGCGCACGCTGCTCAGATATTTTTAGAATTTTAGTTTTAGAACCTACATTATCAGAGTGGCCATTTATTTGAACTTCCATTTGCGGATTTCGCAATAAGTATTGCGCTAACTTATTTAATTCGGCATAAGATTCAGGTAACAAATAGTACCGTCCATTTTCAAAAAAGATATTATTTAACTGTACTTTTTCGCCTACTTTAATATTGTTTTTAACTTCTAATACCGAATCTTGGACTTCAATGTTAAAAGATCCAACAATTTCAACTTTCACTTTTTCAATAACTTCTTTGGTTTTTGTTAATGAAATATCATCCACAAAATAGTACGCTTCTTTAAAACCAAATTTAAAAATATTAATACGAATCATATCCTTTTTTACATTGGGCGAAAAATTACCGATTGTTACATATTTTTCGCCTCCATCAGCTAAATACTTGCCCGAAATTTTAAACCATTGATATCCATTTTCAAATCCACCTTTTTTGCAAACAGAATCAATTATTGCAGCTTTAACAGCATCTTTCTTACTTTTGTAACCAATTTTACTGAATAATGCGCCAAACGATTTTAAAACGGCATTACTCCAAAATCCTAAGCGTACATGCATTTCAAAATCATAAGTAGTACCTCTGTGCAATGGTTCGGCTAATTTAACTTGCAAAAACTCCTTGTACTTTTTTTGAAATCGTACGCCAGCATAACAATTTCCAGTTCTAGCACCTTTATTAATGGAAGTATCATTGCTTAAAGGCTCTTGATAAAAATCAACCGTTGCAATTTGTTGCCACGGAATTGCCTGCTTAATATTTCCTGATTTTTTGCGATAATTTTCAAAACTACCGTTAGGTATTAAATTTTTGACAATTTCGGCACTTTGTTGACAAAATAAAACCTGACAAATTGCAAAAACACCTATAAAATATGAGATTCTTAAATTCATTAATCTGCGCAAATTTAAGTTTTAGAGTATATTCCATAAATTTTTGTTATGAACATTTGGTATTATAAAAAAAAGTGTATATTTGCAATCCAATTTAAAAAACAGAATAATAACTAAATAGAATGGCAAATCATAAGTCGGCAATAAAAAGAATCAGATCAAATAACGCTAAACGTTTACAAAATCGTTATTATGCAAAAACAACTCGTAACGCTGTAAAAAAATTACGTGGCACTACTTCTCAAAAAGAAGCAGCAGAGTTATTACCAAAAGTGGTTGCATTATTAGATAAATTAGCTAAAAATAGCGTTATTCATAAAAATAAAGCTTCTAATCTTAAGTCAAAATTAACTAAGCGAGTTAATTCTATAGCTAAGTAAGTAATTTCTTTATAAAAAATTCAAAATCCCACATGAATGTGGGATTTTTTTATTTAAACATAAAATAATTAGGCATTAACTAATTATTTTTTAATTTTGTACAAATATTAAATCATAACAATTTTAACAATGAATACTAAAACTTTACGAAACTTAAGTCTTGCTGTTGGAACAACTGCTTTTTTGGTTGGTTGCAATGGCCTAGGTAAAATGGTAAAAAAACAAGCTACATTTTCTTATGATGCTAAACCAAACCCATTAGAAATGCATGGAGATAGCGTTAGTTTTTCGGTAACAGGAAAATATCCCGCTAAACTATTTGCTAAAAAGGCAACAGTAACAGTAACGCCAGTTGTAAAATACGAAGGAGGAGAAAAAGCGATGAAGCCAGTTGTTTTAGTTGGTGAAAAAGCTACAAACCCAGGACAAAAAATTAACTACACTACAGGTGGAGCGTTTAGCTATACTTCAGAGAAGTTTGCATACGAGCCAGGAATGAAAGTAGCAATTGTTGAATTGCGCGCTCAAGGTGCTGTAAAGAAAAAAACGAAAGATTTTACTGCAGTAAAATTAGCTGATGGAACAATTATCACTCCATTATTAGTTCGTAATGATGAAAAAGGAATTTACGCAAAAGATGCTTTTGTTAAATCTGTACCAGCTAATCAAACTACTAACATTTACTTTACTGTTAATAAATCAGACGTCAATTCAAAAGAATTGAAAAGCGATGAAATGAAAATTGTTCAAGAATTTATTAAAACCAATTTAACTAGTCCTTGGTACGAGTTTAAAGACATTAGTGTTTCTGCTTACTCATCACCAGATGGCGAACAAAAGTTAAATGCAGATTTAGCTCAAGATCGTGCAAAAGCAGGTTCAAATGCTATGATGAATGAATTTAAGAAAGATAAAAATAAAGACCAAAAATTTGGCAAGGAAGCAGCAAATTATGTTACCAAAACAACTGCTGAAGATTGGGATGGTTTTAAATCATTACTAGAAAGTTCTGCAATTGCAGATAAAGATTTAATATTAAGAGTATTAACCATGTACACGGATGTTGATCAACGTGAAACTGAAATCAAAAATTTATCTAAAACATACACAGAAGTTTCTGAGAAAATTTTACCAAAATTACGTCGTGCTGTTTTAACTTTAAATGTTGACAAAAAATCTCGTACTGATGAGCAAATCACTAAACTAATGACAACGTTCCCTGACTCTTTATCAGTGGAAGAAATGTTATACGGTGCTAACTTAACAACAGACTTAAATACTAAAATAGCAGTTTATACTGCTGCAGAAAAAAAATATGGTACTGATTGGAGAACATCAAACAACTTAGGAGTTGCCCTATTAACAAATAATAAAGTTACCGAAGCTGGTGAAGCATTTAAACGTGCTGCTACTGCTGATAGTAGTAACCCAATTGTAATGAATCATTTAGGTATTATTTCTGCTAAAGCTGGTGATCGCACAAAAGCAATGGAATATTATGATAAAGCAAATGGCGCAGGACCAGAAGTAAATTATAATAAAGGTATTATGAATGTTCGTGATGGTAAATATGCTGATGCGGTTAGTAACTTTGGAGATAATAAAGGATTTAACAAAGCGTTAGCAGAATTATTAAACGGTAATGCTGGTGCAGTAGTTGGAACGATTGATGCAAGTAAAGAAAAAGATATGGCTATGGCGTCATATTTAAAAGCTGTTGCTGCAGCTCGTAGTAATAATTCATCTGAAGTAATTTCTAATTTAAAAACTGCTATTGAAAAGGATGGTTCATTAAAAGCTGCTGCGAAAGATGATGCAGAATTTATTAAATTACGTGATAATGCCGATTTTAAAGCATTAGCTAACTAATTTCAAAAAATTATTTTAAAAAAGCTCATCCGTCAACTGGCGGATGAGCTTTTTTTATGGCTAAAATTTTAGCTTGTAACGCTAAAATCAATTATATTTAAAATCGTAAACAGATATTTGTAAACGCATTTCAGCATCCTAATTAATATGGCAAAAGTTATTCCATTTAAGGCAATTCGTCCAGTAAATGATAAAGTACATTTAGTAGCGTCTCGCTCCGTTGATGGTTATAATCCTGCTGAATTAAGAGAAAAACTTTCTGGAAACCCCTACTCTTTCTTACATGTCATCAATCCTGATTTTGAGGATGGTATTAAAACTAAGCCGGGATCAAAAGAAAGATTAACAAAAGTTAAAAATCATTTCAAAAAATTTACTAAAGAAGAAATATTTTTACGAGACAAAAATCCATGCTATTACTTATACAGACAAATAAAAGACGGAGACGAATTTTTAGGAATTATTGCTTGCACAAGTATTGATGATTACATGAATGGCGTTATTAAAATACACGAACAAACGTTAACTGCTAGAGAAGAAAAATTAAAAGATTATTTAGATGTGTGTGAATTTAATGCTGAACCCGTTTTGTTTTGTTATCCAAACGACGAAGTAATAGATACAACTGCAAAAGAAATAGCAGGCACACGCGCTGATTATGATTTTACAACTACAGATAAAGTAAGACATACCGTTTGGGTTATTGAATCTAAAAAAATAGTAAAACAAATTGCTGAACGCTTTGCTTTGATGCCAAATATCTATATTGCTGATGGTCATCATCGGTCAGCATCCGCAACTTTATTGGGAAAATTAAGACGTAGTAAACTATCAACTTTTACTGGCGAAGAAGCGTTTAATTATTATTTGGGCGTCTTCTTTCCGGAATCTCAATTAAAAATTTATGATTACAACCGCATCGTTAAAGATTTAAATAATTTATCAGTTAACGAATTAATGTACAATCTTAAAACAAATTTTATTATTACCGAAATACAAGCAAACGATTTTAAGCCAGCTCACATTCATGAAATCTCCATGTATGTTGATAAAAAATGGTACTCTCTAAAAGTAAAAGAAACCATTTATAACGCGCAAGACCCTATTGATAGTTTAGATGCTGCCATCTTAACCAAGTATATTTTATCTCCTATTTTTAATATTCATGATTTAAAAACGGACAAACGCGTCGGGTTTATTCCTGGGGTGAGAGGCAGTAATGAACTGAAAAAACAAGTTGACGAAGGTAAAGCCGCCATTTCTTTTGGTTTATATCCAGTAACAATGAGTCATTTAAAATGGATTGCAGATACCGACCATATTATGCCGCCAAAATCAACTTGGGTTGAACCTAAAATGCGCAGTGGTTTAGTAATTTATAGCTTAGAAGATTAAATCAATGAGATTGAGTTTTTGCGATGAACAAAGCAATCTAAATAATAGTAATTCCAAGATTGCTTTTTGGTAATTACCATCTCTGAAAGCTGCTTCAGAAATCAATAGAAATTGGTAGAATTTTTAAATTACAATATATTTGGCTAGCTGTTTGGGAACTCAATTTAAAAGCCATTGCATTCTATAAAAAACATAACTTTGTGGAGTTTGATAAACATATCTTTAAATTAGGTGATGACGAACAGATTGATATTATGATGAAAATGAACTTAAATTAACATGTCTATTTCAGAAAACATAAAACAAATCAAATCTCAAATTCCTGAGAATGTCACGCTAATTGCAGTTTCAAAAACTAAACCCAATAACATGCTTTTAGAGGCTTATGATGCAGGACAAAAAGATTTTGGCGAGAATTATGTTCAGGAATTAGTTGATAAAGCAACACAACTACCCAAAGATATTAATTGGCATTTTATTGGTCATTTGCAAAGTAACAAAGTAAAATTTATTGTGCCATTTGTCTATTTAATTCATGGTGTTGACAGTTTTAGCTTATTGAAAGAAATTAATAAACAAGCGCAAAAAAATAACCGCATTATTGATTGCTTATTGCAAATTTATATTGCGAAAGAAGAAACCAAATTTGGATTAGATTATAAGGAAGCAACTGATATTTTAAATTCAACAAATTTTATGGAATTAAAAAACATTAGTATTAAAGGATTTATGGCAATGGCTTCAAATACTGATCATACCGAACAAATTAAAAATGAGTTTGCGGAATTAAAACAATTTAGTTTACAATTTCCACACTACAAGATACTGAGTTTTGGTATGAGTAGTGATTACAAAATCGCTATAGAAGAAGGTTCAACCATGATACGCATTGGCAGTAGTATTTTTGGTGAACGAAATTATAATAAATAAATTATTTAGAAGATGTTGAAATTATTGAATTTCTAATACATTCAAGTAAGTGAAAGTGTTTTATTTTTTAAGTGCAAGGATTTTGTAGAAAAACATGAAAATGCTTGCATAAATTAATAGCAAATTTATCATACGTTGGTAATAGTGCGGTTGCTTTTGGCGAAAGAGTGCGAACTGCTATTTTTTAGGTGGCTCTGCGCAGGCTTTTGAGGGATAAAAAATAGAAGTTGGTCTTTCGTCTTGGGTTTTTGTTTCTTTTTTGCCAAGCAAAAAGAAAATAAAAAGGAAAATTGAGTTTTTGAATGAACCCTATTTAGTCATCTCTTTTAAGTTTCTAAAATATAGAAACACAAAAACTAAATCAATTATAATCATTAACACAGTTCCAAATAACATTAATGATGCAGCTGTACTTGCTGATAATCCTGGAATACTGACCGATTTGCTGCTCACAAAAAACAAACTGATATAAGGTATAATTTCTACAATGCTGTACATATAAAATCCGTTTTTCTTTAAATTCCACATCAATAGCACTGCTGCCAAAGATAACAGCGTGTAAATAATTTCTAAATACGGAGACAACCTTAAATATGCATTATTTTGCATTTCTTCCATATTAGCTTCCATTTGATCAGCCATTTGCGAATCCATTGCTCTAACCTGCTCAATACTGCGCTGCATAGCATCTGGTGAATTTTGATAAATACTATAAACACTAGTTAGTAATTTTATACCACACATAATAAATGAGAGGATACATAAAATCGTTAAAAATTGTGAGCGTTTTGGTTGCTCAAACGTGTTGCTTTCTAGGTTCAAATTTTCTTCCATTACTTGATTATTTTTTTCAAAGGTAAATTTAATACCTCTAAAAAAATAAAAAAAGTTGAATTAATAAAAATTTCACCAATAATAAATGTGTTTTAGTCCGATAAAATAGGAAATAATGTTTTAAATTTTAAAGATAGAATTATACACATTGAATTCCATTAAGTAAGATCGCTTCCTTCGTCGCGATGACGTTGCTTTATAAACGAAGCGTTATTGCGATGAGCCACGAATAAGCAATCTTAAATTTATTTTATAACGGAAACACTATGAATTTCCATATTGGACTAAAACTTAAATAGGTTTTATATTAGTTATGCAAATACTTATAATTTATGGCATAAAGCACAATCCAAACAATACAAAATAACAATCTGGAAACTAATAAAAAACCAGACAGGAGCCCGCCTCCCGTTAAAAAAAAAGCGGCAATTGCTGGAGTAATTTCGCCAAACGAATAAATAAAAAACCCTATTTTTTTTAATTTCCACATTTGTACAACTCCATAAAAACAAATTACTGAGCATAAAATTCCAATAATTAAATTTAATAAAGCATAATCAATCGCATTTATAATCACTTCCTGTATTCCTGTCATTAAACCATACGTTTCGCCCTTAGATTTGACCATATTTTCTAAGCTCACTTCTGACTGGGTAATTGAATAATATTGATACATATCCCAAATAACAGATAAGCAACATCCCAACATGGTTAAAACACAAAGCACCGTTATTACCTTTGGTCTTTTTTGGGAATCAATCATTATTACATCTTTTGCTAAAATTTCACCTTCCATATAATTCCGATAAAATTAAAAGAAAATGTATAAGAGCGCAATGTTCGGAACGATGATTTAAATCACTAAACCTACTTTGTATTTTGCTTTTCTCACAGGCACTACGAGTATTTTTTGCGGTATCCAAAAAAGAAATTGTAACGTCCTAAAATAAGCTTAACTAATAAATTCCAAATAATTAGATGGATTTACAAAAGTGAATTTTGCATCAGGGTAAGCTTTTGTAAATAGTTCTGGGATTTTTTCTTTGGCATTTACACTCCATTTATATTCATAAGCATTTAATTTCCCATCTAATTCTTCTATACGGTCAATCTCTTGTTTTGAATGTGTACGCCAAAAATAGTCTGAGCAATGTATGCCCTTATATTCTATAAATTTTATACGTTCATAATTTAAATAATTTTCCCAAAGCTGCCCTCTATCATCTCTCGAATCTAAATTATTAAAATTATTTATTAAGGCATTTCTAATACCGTTATCTAAAAAAAACCATTTATTTTTTTTGGTTATCTCATTGTCTAAATTCCTACTGAATCCTGTTATTTTTTTTATAATAAATACTTTGGTAAACAAATCAAGGTATTTTTCTACGGTATTTTTACTAATTTGCAATTCATTTCCAATACCTTCTAATGATATTTCACTTCCTATTCTAAAAGCTAAAATTTTTAATAATTCAACTATTTTATCGCGTTTTTTAATTACTTCAAATGCTAATACATCTTTTAATAAATAGGAATTGACCTGTTCTTTTAGGTAATCTATTTTTTCTTGTTTGTTTTCTAAATGTTCCAACTCTGGATAAGAACCAAAAATTAAACGATCCTCTAATTTCGATTTTGTTTCCATATAATTTTCGGTTAATGAGAACTCCAATTGGGCTAAAGGATATAAATGAAACGTTGTTTTGCGCCCCACTAAAGGCTCCCCTAATTTATTATTTAAATCGAACACCGACGAGCCTGTAGCAATAATTTTTAAGTCATCAATACCATCAATCATTAATTTTAATTTAGCCCCAATATCTGGTATTTCTTGGGCTTCATCTATTATTAATAATTTTGTATTACCTAATAATCGTTTGTAGTTTGAAAGTGATTTAACGGCTAATACATTAATGGTATCTACATCATCACCATTTAAAATTAGTGGCTTTTCATCTATTTTTTTAAGTAGTTGTTTTACTAATTCAGTTTTGCCAACTCGCCTTGCGCCTACAATAATAATTACTTTATTAGGCTTTAATTTGTTGAGTATAACTTGCTCTAAGTATCTTTGTATAATGGCCATTTTTACAATTTATTATACAAATATAACTCTAAAATTTTAAATTCCGTCAGTCAAATCTCTATTTTTATATTAATTCCGTCAGTTAAATAACTAAATTTATATTAATTTCCGTCAGTCAAATCTCTATTTTTATATTAATTACGTCA
Organism: Bacteroidia bacterium; assembly: GCA_044357775.1. Taxonomy (GTDB): domain Bacteria; phylum Bacteroidota; class Bacteroidia; order B-17B0; family Aurantibacillaceae; genus UBA4416. The sequence continues at coordinate 13,705 of JBIKOX010000009.1, forward strand.
TTTAACTACTTTATGGCACAAAAAAACCCTCACCAAATTGGTAAGGGTTTTTAATTTTATGATATTTCTAGATTAGAAATAAAAGTTTAAACGAATGTTACCAGAACCACCTAATAAGTTATAAGTTGCTGAGTTAATTGCGTTACGGTCTGTATCAAGAATAAATCTTCCACCACCATTAACAGCGTCTTTAGTTTTGATTTCGCCAGCTGTTTGAGCTGTTCCACCTACTGCAGTACCTTCAGCATCCCAAGTAGCTTTGTTTTTTGTGTTTAATTGGTAACCTAAGCCCCAACCAAATTCACCACCAATAGAAACTTTTGGCGCAACAAAATATTCAACACCAATAAAAGCACGAACACCTACACCAATAAAACCATTAGTTTTTCTTTTTAATGCACGAGCACCATCAACATTTGTAAATCCAGGCGCTGCAGCAACTACGTTTGTAGCATAAGCAGGATTAACCGCATTCCAATCTGTAGTATACACAGTTGCAGTTCCATTACCATCTGCATCTAAATTACCAATAACTGCATCAGTAGTTTGAGTTAAATCGTTAGCATATTTGAATGTTTCTCTAGTGTTACCACCCCATACTAATAAATCAGCACCGTAAAAACCTTGTAAACGAGTTTTACCACGACGCTTTTCTAAACCTACACCTAAAACGATGTTACGAGTAGATGATCTTCTTACGTCAAACTCTTGTTCAGCCGTTTCAGCTAAAGCTGCAGTAAGTGCAGTTGGAGCTGCAAATTTATCAACTGCATTTTTGTTTTTTTGGTTGTTTAATCCAATACGAAGAGTTGCACGGTAAGCAGTGCTTGCATCTTTAAAATATTTACCAGTAATAGTTTGATTTAAACTATAGTTATTAAAAGATGGAGCAACGTTTGGACCAGTTTTTCCAAAGAAATTTCCAAGATAGTTTAAAAATGGATTAGCATCAATTCCTATTGACCACTCTTTAGCTTCTGGTAAAAACGGCTCACCTTTTTTTGAGGTTAAATCTTGAGCAAAGGCAGAGGTTACTCCAAATGCCATTGCTACTACAGCGATTGATTTTTTCATAATTGTTTTTTTGGTTTTTAATTAATTATAACTCAAATTTAATAGTTAAGTACATTGCAAACATATTACAATATTTACCTTTGCTAACAACAAATTGTTAACAATGTTTACTTGATTTTTAACTTTTATTTTGCAGCATAGGCACAAACTTAAATTTACCAAAAGTTTGTTTATCAAATTGAGTGGCACTTTTTTTCACAATTACATTCATTACTTGTTCTTCGCCCTCGCCCAATGGAATTACCAAAATACCACCAATTGCTAATTGTGCTAATAAGTCGTTTGGCAAATAAGGTGCGGCAGCGGTTACAATAATTTTATCAAAGGGTGCAAATTGTGGCAATCCTTTATAGCCATCACCATAAACTAACTTTGCTCCTTTATATCCAATAAAAGGCAAAAACCCTTTTGTTTTATCAAACAGTTCTTTTTGTCGCTCAATACTAAACACTTTTGCTCCCATTTCTAGCAAAACAGCTGTTTGATAACCACAACCTGTTCCTATTTCTAAAACTTTATCGCCTTGTGCAATATTTAATTTTTCGGTTTGAAAAGCTACGGTAAATGGATGCGAGATGGTTTGCCCTGCTCCTATTTTTAATGCCTTATCAGAATAAGCGTGATCTAACAAAGCAGGTCTTCCTTCCGACTGATCTAAAAATAAATGACGAGGTATTTTTAAAATAGCATTTAAAACGGCCTGATTTACAATTCCTTTTTCTTTTAATTGTTCAACCAAACGCTTACGTTTACCCTTAAAAACTTTTTCATTATCGTCTTCTATCGAATTCATGTTTTAAAAATAACGATAATAAACAATCTGTTTTTAATATAAAAAAAATGATTTTTAACAATAAGTATTTAATAGATATTATATTTGAAAAATTAGTTCCTACTGCATTTATTTTTAAATATGGAAGAACACAAATAAAAATAACACAAAAATAAATTTATGCGCGTTGGAATTGTTGGTTTAGGTCATTTAGGGAAAATTCACTTAAAATTAATTAACGAAATTTCTACTTTTACACTAAGCGCCTTATACGACATTGATAAAGAGGTAATGGCAAATTTACCCTATCAAAACAATGCAAAACTATGCACTAGTTACAACGAATTAATTGAATTAAGCGACGCCGTATTAATCGTAACGCCAACATCCTCTCATTTTGATTTAGCCAGTAATGCCATAAAAAAAGGCAAACATGTTTTTATTGAAAAACCCGCCACTGATAATCCAGATGATACAAAAACATTAATCAACTTAGCAAAAGAATCAGGTGTTGTTGTTCAAGTTGGTCATGTGGAGCGTTTTAACCCTGCATTTACTGCCGCAAAACAATTCATCAGTCATCCAATTCATATTGATATACAACGATTTGCTTGCTATAATAAAAGAGGTACCGATGTTTCGGTGGTGCTTGATTTAATGATTCATGATATTGATTTACTTTTTAGCATGATGCCCATTAAAATTAGAAAAATTTCAGCATCAGGAGCTGCCATTGTTAGTAAAACAGCTGATTTTGCAACTGCTCGCATTGAATTTGATAATGGCTGTATAGCAAACTTAACAGTAAACAGAGTAGCGCTGAGCAACGAACGGAAAATGACCATTTTTCAAAAAAACACCTTTATCAATATTGATTTACTAAACAAGCAAACTGTCATACAACACATTAACCCCATTACAAATTCAGCAAGCTCAAAAGGAATCGTCATTGAAACCGGTGTTACTGATCAAAAATTTGAAATAACTCACCATCAGCTTTTGATACAGCCGGTAAATGCCATTGCCGAAGAATTGAATCATTTTTACAAAAGCATAACAGAAAATCAACCTATTGCGGTATCCTTAAAGGATGCAGAAGTTGCCTTGCAAGCAGTACATGATATTGAATTGCAAATAACCGCAATAAAACGATAATGAAATTGTTTGTTTATTAAAAGCAAGTCAAAAAAGTTATTAATTATTGAATTTTGATTACCAATAAAGTAGATTTCACTTTACTAAAATGTTAAATTTATTGCCTAATGCACTGATAATCAAAATGATTAAAAAAAATCTAAAATATTTTTTCGTTATATTAATATGCAGTATATTTGACGAAACTTTAAAAAAACAAAAATGAAAAAAATTACATTATTAGCAGCTACTTTAGTAGCTATTACTTTTGCTTCGTGCAAAAAAGACAGAGTTTGTACTTGTACAACTACTCCAACATCTGGAACTGCTGTTACAACTAAAACTACTTATTTTGAATCTAGAAAAAAAGATGCTCGTCTTTACTGTATGGGTTCACAAACTGATGTTACTGCGCCAGTTTCATCTGTAGGTGACAAAACTACTTGTGAGTTAAAATAATTTTTAACTCAAAATAAAAAAAACTTCCACCCAAAGTGGAAGTTTTTTTTTGCTTAAATTGATAGTAAATTAAATACCAACCAACAAAGTTATTGTTTAACATTAAGTGATGGAACTTTTAATTTTATTTACTTTAGCAAAATACCCGAAAATAAATTTGGACTTTCGTAAATGGTGTAATAACTTTGTAATTACAATTAAATTATAGCAACATGGACGTTTCAATAATATCAATAGGGAATTCAAAAGGAATAAGACTTTCAAAGACCTTGATTGAAAAGTATAATATTCAAGATAAAATTGAGTTGATTCTTGAAAAGGGCTTTATTATTTTAAAACCAAAAGTGGCTGCTCGCCAAGGATGGGAAAAATCATTTAAAAAAATGCATGAAAATGGCGACGATAAGCCTCTAATGACAGACGTATTTGATGATGAAAATTTTGAAGAATGGAATTAAAACAGTATCAAATTATTTTGGTCAATCTCGATCCGACCATTGGCAGTGAAATGAAAAAAACTCGCCCTTGTGTTATTCTTTCTCCAAATGAAATGAATAAATACTTGCAAACAATAGTAATTGCTCCAATGACAAGTAATTCAAAAAGTTATCCAACAAGGGTTCCCGTTAAGCACAACAAAACAAAAGGTTGGATTGTACTGGATCAAATAAGAACTATAGATCGGCAACGTGTAGTAAAATTACTTGATAAACTTTCTGAAAAAGATATTCATGAAGTTAAGGCAATTATGCATGAGACATACGTGGCCTAAAACATTTTGGTGATAATCTGTAAAATAATAATTGCTAACTCGCCTTTAGAACTTACACCCATAGTGGAAGTTTTTTTTGCTTAATTTTTCGCTTATTTATAGTAATTTTGGAACCTAATTATGAAGGATATTATTCTAAAAATCGTTTTCTTTTTACTCTGCTCATTTATGGGTTTGGTATTTATATATAGTGGCTATACAAAGCTATATCCCATCGAGCCCTTTGAATATACGTTTGTAGATTTAGGTGTTGGCGGTTGGCGTTTAGCGCCTTTTATTGCAAGATTTATGATTGGTTTAGAGTTTTTTATTGGCTTGCTTTTAATTGCTAGTATGTATGTTAAAAAATTTACTGTTAAACTAACGGCAGTTTCTTTAATTATTTTTTGTATTTACCTCATTTTTATTATCATTAGTAATGGAAACAACGGCAACTGTGGTTGCTTTGGTACTGCCATATCCATGACTCCATTGCAAGCGCTTATTAAAAATAGTGTGATGTTGGTTATGTGTTATTTTATTTACAACTACTATGACGGTTTAAATTATCAAAAAATAGGAAAATGGATTTTTGGTGCATTTTTTATGACTGCATTTGCGATGCCACATATTTTAAATTATGTTGATTTTAATTACTCTGAAGCATACCTCACTAAAAAAGAGGATCAATTTAAGTTAGAATTAGATAGCGTATATACGAATGCAAAAATTCATACACCTCCAAAAACGTTGAGTGTTGGCAAACATGTTATTGCTTTTATGAGCATGAGTTGTCCGCACTGCCGAATTGCCGCTAAAAAACTAAGATTAATGAAGGAACAAAATCCTACAATTTCTATTTACTTAATTTTAAATGGCGATTATAAAAAAATACAGCCCTTTTTTGAGGATACAAAAGCAACCAATATTGACTATTGTATTTTAAATGGGAAAAATTTTGTTTACTTGGCAGGATTAGATATGCCAGCCATTTATATGGTAAATAATTCTGTAGTAGAAAATTGGGTTGACTATATGCATCTCGATCAAACCGAAATAGAAAAGTGGCTTGCCAAACCTTAATAAAAATAGGTTTTATTTTTGGCAAAAGTACAACAACTCACCTTTTGGCAATCTATATCTCTCAACTAATTCAGGTAAAATTTGTGCAGTATAATCTTCCACGGTAACTTTAAAACCGGCTGCAACTAATTTGTCTTTATAATCTAAGCCAAATAAACGCACGTGATCCTTTTGCCAAAAATGAATTTCTCTATCTTTTTCGCTAGTTATGCTTTTATCTTCATAGGTTTCATAACGATTTACATCTTGAGGAATTTGAAAAATACCAAATCCTCCTGGTTTCATCATGCGATATAATTCTCGCATACATTGGTCGGCATCTTCAACATGTTCTAATACATGGTGACAAAAAATTACGTCAAAAGAATTATCGGCAAATGGTGCATGATGTAAATCAAAATGATGATCGGCAATTGGAGAATTATAATCGCCCGTTACATACTCTAAATTTGGCATTGCTTTAAATAATTTATAAAAACATTGCTCAGGTGCTATATGTAACAACTTATGTTTTGCAGTAAAAAAATTAGTTTTATTTTTTAAATACAACCACAATAAACGATGCCTTTCAAGCGATAAACTCCCCGGACAAAGGGCATTAGCACGAGCAACATTTTTACTATATCCATAAGGTAAAAATTTACGATAGGTCTTTCCGCTTATTGGATCTTCAAATCTATTACCATAATATAATAATGGCGCTATTTTACTAAAAATTAAACTCAATTTAATTAAGATAGGACGGGGAATTGTGCGAAGAATAAAATGAAACATAAATAAGTAGACACTCCCTACCTCCCCAAAGAGGAGAAGACATGAAGCGTTATGATTAAAAGGTTTATACTAAATAATTAATTACTGAAATTTTTGTTACTATCTTTTAAAATAATAAAAGTATAAAAATACATAAAATCATGATGTTATAAAATGAGGTTAGCATAATTAATTTGTTATTTTTGTGCCACTGAGTATCTAATTATGGCAAAAACAACTACATCAAAAAGCACCGCAACTAACTATGCAACTCATAAATTGGTGTTTGATAAAATAGAAGCATGGGGCATAAATAATAACCAAAAATTACTATTTACATTTCTTGCGCTTTCCTTATTTTTTTCATTCATGTTATTTAATGCTCGTGTCAGCGAAGCACATGATGATGCCTTATATTTAGAAGGTGGCTGGCGTTATGTTAACGAATTCCCTAAATATTTTTATACACAAAATGCTCCTCTATATGTATTGTTTTTAGGATTACTCACAAAGATTTTTGGCTTTAAACTTTTAGTATTTAAATTATTTAATGTTGTATTTAGTTTTTTTGCTGTTTTCTTTTTTTATAAGTCCTTCTATAAAAGAATTCCATTTGTTGTTTTAATACCTGTTATGTTATTTGTGAGTTGTAATCATTTGATACAATATTATGCAAGTATGACATTTACAGAAGCCTTTTATTTATTTTTACAATCCCTATTTTTCTTTTGGTTTTTTAAATTATATGACGCTTTACAAGTTGAACCTAACGGAAGCAAACACATTAAATTATGGCTTCTGGTAGGCTTGTTTGCCTTTTTAATCGCCACTTGTAAAAGTGTTTCCATCGTTGTTGTTCCTGTACTTATTTTATTTTTTTTATTAGAAAAGCAATGGAAAAACGCAGGACTTGCCTTAGGTTCCTACTTAATATTTAAAATCCCTTACGAATTAATTGTAAAATTAGTTTGGGGAACTCAAAATCAATTTGCTGGGCAAAGTAAAATTTTATTATTAAAAGATCCTTATGATAAAGCATTAGGAAACGATGATGTTGCTGGTTTTATAGGGCGTTTTTTTGATAACTGTAATTTGTATTTAGGAAAACGATTTTATGAATTATTAGGACTGAGAGAAGAGTACACTAAACCTGTTGAATCTCAATTAGCAGCAGATAAGTTGAATAGTGAATATAAATATTTAGCTTTTTTTATTGTTGTAATCGTTCTGATTTCTTTATTTAAAGTATTCAAACAAAAAAACAAACCACTTGTATTTTTTGGTTTATTTACGGGTGCGCAATTATTATTATCATTTGTAATACTTCAAGCTCGTTGGGATCAGCCACGTATTGTGCTAATTTGTATGCCGATAATGCTAATTTTAATGTACTTGCTATTTTACAATTCAGTAAAAAAATCAGGTATGGGACAAAATATTTATTTAGCAATTGCTCTCATATTAAGCGCCTCTGTTTTAATGTCTTCATTTAAAAGAGGAATGGTAAATATCCCAATCGTTAAAAAAAATCTAGCAGGAAATATTTATTATGGCTACACTCCCGATTGGCAAAACTTTTTAAAATGCAGCGAGTGGTGTGCAGATAGCTTACCAAAAAATACTTTAGTAGCAAGTAGAAAAGCGCCTATGAGTTTTGTGTACGGAAAAGGAAAAAAATTCTTTCCAATTTATAGTGTTATTACTAAAGATTCCTTGACACAGCAATCAAATCCTGATAGTGCCTTGGCATTTTTTGCTAATAAAGGAGTCACCCATATTATGCTTGGAAGTTTAAGAATTAATCCAACAGAAAACTCAGGACAAATTATTAATACAGTTCATAATATTGCGCAACCAATAATGGAAAAATATCCTAATAAATTAAAATTAATACATACTGAAGGCCTATCAGAGCAGGCGTACTTATTTGAAATTACAAAATAATGGCATCTTCCTTAAGTATAGCACTCGGAAATTTTTTATATAAAAATTGTTTTCCAATTTATAAACTCACCTATAAAACATTTAAGGAAAAACAGGATGCCTTTGAAATTTCGTTAATGAAAAAATATATTAAGGCTGGAGATACTGTTTTAGATATTGGCGCAAACATTGGTTTTTATGCCGAAATACTTTCAGGTATTGTTGGTGAAAAAGGTACAGTTCATTGTTTTGAACCTGACACAACTAATTTTAAACATTTAAAAAACAGATGTGAAAAACTAACCAATGTACAGATTAATAACAAAGCCGTTTCTGAGAAAACGGAAGTCATAAAAATTTACACATCCAAACAATTAAATGTAGATCATAGAACTTACAAGCCAGATGATTACGACAAGGAAATTGATATTAATGCCATTGCAGTTGATGAGTATTTGCAATTATCAACTGATGTAAATTTTATCAAAATGGATATTCAAGGTTTTGAAATGAGTGCAGTAAAAGGCATGACAAAAACTCTGCAAAGTCCAAACTTAAAAATGTTGTCTGAATTTTGGCCATACGGAATGCGTAAAGCCGGAACTAATGTGTTAGAGTATTTTCATTTCTTAAAACAAAATCATTTCTATATTTATTTAATTGAGAATAATCAATTAATTGAATTGACAGAAGAGAAAGTAAAAACATTTTTAGATCTACCTGAGTCTACTTATATGAACATTTTTGCAAGTAAAGCCCGTGTTTAAAAAATATACAATACCATTTGATTTAGATGATCCAAGAGCAACTTTAGCTCACCGAGATATTATTTTACAAAAACCATTTTTAAAAAGATTATACCAAGATTGGTATCAAATTTTTATAAAAAAAAGTCGTGAAGTTGGTAAAGGAATTTACGTAGAAATTGGGTCCGGTGGTGGCTTTTTAAAAGATGAATTCCCTGAAGTAATTACATCTGATATTTTAGATTTACCGGTAGTTGATAAAGTTTTTAGTGCAGAAGAAATGCCTTACAAAGAAAACGAATTAGGTTGTATTATGATGTTAAATGTATTTCATCATATTCCCCGCCCCTATTTATTTTTAAAAGAAGCCGAAAGAACTTTAATAAAAGGAGGTAAAATTATTATGATTGAACCTGCGAATTCAAATTTAGGGCGATTTATTTATAAGCGTTTTCATCACGAACCTTTTGAAGAAAATGGTCCACGCGAAATTAAAGCCGGAAACCCCTTGAGCAATTCAAATCAAGCCTTACCGCACATTTATTTTGAAAGAGATTTAGAATTATTTGCAAAAGATTTTCCTAAATTAAAAATAAAGAATATCACTTATCACTCGCCATTTATGTATGTGTTAAGTGGTGGTGTTTCAAGAAGTGCCATGCTACCCTATTTTATGTATGGCTTCGCAAAAGGTATTGAATGGTTATGTAAACCATTTAGTAAACAATTAGGATTATTTTGTACTGTAGAAGTTGAGAAAATTTAAATTTTCTTATTCTTCACAAGCATCAATCCTAAAATAGTGATACCTGCATTAATAATAATCAATTCATTTCCTATCTCGTAAGTCGTCATCGTTTTAATAACGTAATTGGCTAAAACATAAGTAATAATAGGCGCTATAATGCAAATTACAGGCACTAATTTATCATTCAAATTTATTTTTGTAAACAAACCAATGGCAAATAAACCAAGTAATGGTCCGTAAGTATAACCCGCTAACATCAAAATCGTATCAATAATAGCTCGCTGATTTAAAATATCAAATACAATAATCACTAACCATAAAACAACTGCAAATCCAATGTGAATAAAAGTTCTACGCTTCGCTTTTTGTTTTTCAGAAAGTATGGTATTTCTATCATACTCCAACATATCAATGTAAGTTGATGTTGTTAACGTAGTTAAAACACTGTCGGCACTGCTAAATGTAGCAGCCGTTAAACCAATAATAAAAATTAATCCAGCAAAAATACCTAGATGATTTAAAGCTAAATTAGGAAATACTTTATCTGTAATAACTTTTCCTGTTTCTAAATTCATTGGTAAATCAATGGCAGCATGCGCATAATATTGATATAATAAAACACCCAATGCTAAAAAGAAAATATTTACAATAACCATCACAATACTAAACCAAAAAATATTTTTTTGTGCGTCCGCCAATGATTTGCAACTTAAATTTTTCTGCATCATATTTTGGTCTAAACCAGTCATAGCAACTGCTATAAAAATACCACCAATAAACTCTTTCACAAAAAAGTTTGATTTATGCCAATCCCAAAAAAATGTTTTTGAATAATCAGAACTTACAATATTTGAAACCGCATTTCCAAAACCAATATCCATTTTGTGAATAATAACTGCAATTGATATTATAACACCTAACACTAAAAATAAAGATTGAAAGGTGTCCGTCCATACCAATGTTTTTATTCCACCTTTATAAGTGTACAAAAGCATTAATGCTAAAATCACCGATACGCTTAACCAAAAAGGAACATGAACACTATCTATTCTATCAAAAACAAAAAACTGAATAACACCAGCAGCTAGATATAATCTACCAGAAGCTCCTAAAATACGAGATAAAATAAAAAAGAAAGCGCCTGTTTTTTGAGTATGTCGTCCAAAACGAGTTTCTAAATAGGTATAAATAGAAACTAAATTCATTTTGTAATAAATGGGCAATAGCACTTTTGAGATGATGAAATAACCAACAAAATAACCTAACACTAATTGTAAATAAGAAAAGTTGGCGCCTCCTACTTTGCCGGGTACAGAAATGTAAGTAACTCCACTCAATGAATCACCAATCATACCAAAAGCAACTGCATACCAAGGCGAACTGTGATTTCCCGAAAAATAACTTTCGGCAGTTGAATTTTTAGAGGTTAAATATGCAATAAGGAGTAATCCTCCAAAATATAAACCGATGCAGGAAACTATTAGTAGTGGCGACATGAATTTAAAGTTAAAATAAATTTGCTGTAACTTTTTTATTAAAACTATCTTGTTGTAAATAGCGAAAGGTTAATATCTTTTAACATTCAAAAAACAAATTACACCACCATTAATTCTCATTTTTTGTTATCTTGTTGCCATAAAATTATTATGGAAGATATCATAGATAAAATACCTCGTGAAGCTTTATTAAACGAGTTAACTAAAGATCGCTACATACGTAAGACAAATAATGGCGATAATGAAATTTACATTATTACTCATCACAATTCGCCCAACACGATGCAAGAAATTGGTAGGTTGCGTGAAGTAACTTTTAGACATGCAGGAGGCGGCACTGGACTTGCATGCGATTTGGATGAATTTGACACAGGGCCACATCCCTACCAACAATTATTGGTTTGGAACCCAGAAGATTTAGAAATTGTTGGCGCCTACAGATTTATTTTATGCAGAGATGCTGAATACAAAAATGGAAAAGTTTTATTAGCAACTACCGAATTATTTGATTTTTCGCCAGAGTTCTATAAAACCTATTTACCTTATACAATTGAATTAGGACGTTCTTTCATCCAACCTTTATATCAACCCTCTGAGCAGTTTAGAAAAGGATTGTTTAGTTTAGATAATTTATGGGATGGTTTGGGTGCCATTGTTGTTGATAATCCTGATATGAAATACTATTACGGAAAGGTGACTATGTATACTGATTTTAATGTGGAAGCAAGAGATTATATTTTATCATTCTTAAAATACTATTTTCCTGATACACAAAAATTGGTAACTCCTATTCATGGCATTGAAATAAATACAGACGTATCAGAATTCTTAAAAGAAATAAAAGATCAAGATTATAAAACTGGTCATGCAATTTTAAATAAAATTGTAAGAGCAATAGGAGAAAATATACCTCCAATGGTAAATGCGTATAGTAATTTATCAAGTACAATGTTATCCTTTGGAACTGCTATTAACCCAACATTTGGCGGAGTTGAGGAAACGGGAATTTTAGTTACCATTGCTGATATTTATAAAAGTAAATCGGACAGACATATTGAAACTTACAACAAAGAACTTAGAGAAAGAATTTAATTACAGATAAACTTAGCGAGCTTTGCGTAAACCCTTTGCGTTCTTTGCGGTTAAATACAAATAAAAAACATGGAAATTAAATTAGCAAAGTTTTTAAAAAGTAGTTCTGATAACAAAGGTTGTCCCACACCAGATAAACCAGAATTTGCTTTTATTGGAAGAAGTAACGTTGGTAAATCTTCGTTAATAAACATGCTTTGCAGCAAAAAAGACTTAGCCAAAACTTCCTCTAAACCTGGCAAAACACAACTAATTAATCACTTTACAATAGATGATAAATGGTATTTGGTAGATTTACCAGGCTATGGTTACGCAAAAACAAGCAAAACTAATTTAGATAAATTTGAGGAGTTAATTAGTAATTACATTACCAAACGTAAAAATTTAATTTGTGTAATTATATTAATTGACAGCAGATTAGAATTACAGAAAATTGATGGCGAGTTTATGGACTGGTGCACTCAACATGAAATTCCTTTTTGTTTAGCATTTACCAAAATTGATAAATTAGGTAAAAACGAATGGGCTAATAATTTTGCAAAATACAAAAAACGCTTGATGGATTATTGGGGAGAATTACCGGTTATTTTTGAAACGAGCGCAGAAAAAAAACAAGGTAAAGAGGCTATTTTAGACTATATAGGAGAAAATATGCAGTATTTTATTCCGCCACCAAAAGGTATAAAAAATATGGAAAATGATGAACAGCAAGATTTTGAAGAATTAGGTAAAGCAGATAATAATTAAAATGAACTTAAAATCTGATTGGCAAACATTACAAGATAAATTAAAGGAGCGTTTTGGTTCGGAGATGGAACATGACGCTATTTTATTTATGATTGGTTTACAAGAGTTAGATAAGCCTTATAAAACGTACAAAAAAGACGAAAAATTAGAAGTTATGCATATAGGCGTTTGTACTGTATTACAACCCTACGAATTTTATGAATACAAAGGAAGAGACGATGACGATTGGCCGCATTGGGAATTAAAAGAAAATTTACCTCACTTGGACGCAAAACAGCAAAATAAATTAATGAACGATGCACTAATAGAGTATTTTAAAAAAAGTGGCTTCTTTGAGGAATCCTAATTTTATTTTACCTTTTATAACTATTTCAATAAACATAACTAAACAACTTTATATCTTTAAAAATTAAAATTTATACTTATGATTCATAAATCCTTTTTATCACTCCTTGCAATAGCATCATTAACTTTAAATGCGCAAGTAAAACCAACTTCAGCCGTAAGCACTGAACCTGCAGTGTTATCTTCAGCTAAAGCACCTAAATTATTACAAACGGTTGCAAAAGTTGGTAACGAAATTTCGATACCTTATAAAAAATATGTGTTAGCAAACGGCTTAACAATCGTTGTGCACGAAGATCATAGCGATCCAATTGCTTACGTTGATGTAACTTACCATGTTGGTTCAAACAGAGAACAACAAGGGCGTTCTGGCTTTGCACATTTCTTTGAGCACATGATGTTTCAAGGTTCTAAAAATGTAGCAGACGAACAACATTTTAAAATAATTACAGAAGCTGGTGGAACATTAAATGGTTCTACAAACTCTGACAGAACAAATTATTTTGAAACTGTGCCATCAAACCAATTAGAAAAAATGCTTTGGTTAGAAGCTGACAGAATGGGTTTTTTATTAGATTCAGTAACTCAACAAAAATTTGAAGTGCAGCGTGCTACCGTAAAAAATGAACGTGGTCAAAATTATGATAACCGTCCGTATGGTTTAGTTGGAGAAAAAACTGGCGAAGCCTTATTTGCAAAAGGTCACCCCTACTCTTGGACAACCATTGGTTATATTGAAGATTTAAACAGAGTTGATGTAAATGATTTAAAGCGTTTTTACATGCGTTGGTACGGACCTAATAACGCTGTGCTTACTGTGTCTGGCGATGTAAATACTGCTGAAGTTGTAAAATTAGCCAACAAATATTTTGGTTCTATTCCTCGCGGACCAGAAGTTAAAAACATGACTAAACAAGCTGCTACTTTAACCGAAAATAGATACATCTCTTACGAAGACAACGTTAAATTTCCTATGTATAAAGTAACCTACCCTACTGTTCCTTCAATGGATAAAGATGAAGTAGCATTGGATGTGTTAGGCGAGATATTATCATCTTCAAAAAGTTCACCGTTGTATAACACATTCGTTAAATCACAAAAAGCAGTTTCGGCAAATGCATATAATTACAGTAGAGAATTAGCAGGGCAATTTGAAATAATGATTCGCGCAAATGCTGGAACAAAATTAACTGACATTGAAGCCATGTTAAACCAATCGTTAGCTGAATGGGAAAAAACAGGAGCTACTAATGATGATATTAAAAAATATAAAGTATCTTATCAAAGTAATTTATATAATAGTTTAGCTACTGTGCAAGGAAAGGGAGCTCAGTTGGCAGCTTACCAAACGTATGCTAACAATCCAAATTATTTAAAAACCGAAATGGCAAATAATTTAAAAGTGACTAAAGAAGATGTGATGCGGGTTTATAACACTTATATCAAAGGAAAATTCGGAGTAATTTTAAGTTGCGTTCCAAAAGGAAAATCTGATTTATCAGCAAAAACAGATACTTGGAAAATGTATGAAAGAACGATTGAAGCAGAAAGTGCTGAATACAAAAATTTATCATATACCGAACCAAAAGATATTTTTAAACGAAATCAAATTCCGTCAGCTAAACCAGCTAAACTAGTACCGTTGCCAAACTATTGGACATCTAATTTAACAAATGGTATAAAAGCAATTGGAATAAATACAAATGATATTCCAAAAGTGAATATCCAATTTAGTATGCCAATTGGACATCGCTATGAACCAAAATCAGGATTAGCTGTGTTGTTAACATCCTTAATGGAAGAGTCCACGCAAAAACATTCAGCCGAGCAAATTGGAAGTATGTTAGAAAGATTAGGAAGTGAAGTTTCTTTTTCGGCAAACGATAATGAAGTAATAATGATGGTATCTTCTTTAAAACAAAATTTAGATTCAACTTTAAAAATTGCAGAGGAAATGTTATTTATGCCAAAATTTGATGCAGAAGATTTTGATTTAGTTAAAAAAGAACAACTAGATGGTATTTCAAATCAATTAACTCAAGCTACCTCTATTGCAAACAATGTTTACGCAAAACTATTATACAGCGATGCGTTTAATTTATCTATGCCTGCAAATGGAACAGCAGAAACGGTAAGCTCTATTACATTAGATGATGTGAAAAGTTACTACAAAAATTTTTCTGGCTTTAATTCAATTTTAGCAATCAGCGGAGATATTGATCAAGCATCTGCATTAAAAAAATTAGAGTTCTTAAATAAATTACAATCTGTTGGAACGATGCCATTAGCAAAATACAAACTTCCAGAAATTGATAAAACACGCTTATATTTTGTAGATAAAAAAGGAGCGCCTCAATCGGAAATACGAGTTGGTAATTTGTCCTTAGCCTATGATGCCACCGAAGATTTTTTTAAATCAACTATTATGAATTATTCATTTGCAGGAGCATTTAATAGTAGAATAAATTACATATTGCGTGAGGTAAAAGGATATACTTACGGTGCTCGCGGTGGTTTTTCTGGTGGGAAATTTGTAGCGCCATACACCATAAGTGCTGGAGTTAGAGCAAATTCAACAGATAGTTCATTAGTAATTATAATGGATGAATTAAAAAAATACAATGAGGGTGGAATCACAAACGAAGAGTTAGATTTTACAAAAAACGCAATGGCACAGGCAGATGCATTAAAGTATGAATCGCCTTACCAAAAATTAGGTTTCGTGAAACGTATTATTGATTTTGATTTAGATAAATCTTTTGTTGCTAAACAAGGAGAAATTATTAAAACAATTTCTAAAGCAGAAATTGATGCGTTAGCCAAAAAGAATTTGCCTTATAAAAATATGGTGATTTTAATTGTTGGTGACAAAGCAACTAATTTTGAAAAACTATCTAAACTTGGATATGAAATGATTGAGTTAGATGCAAATGGAAATAAGGTTAATTAACCGTACTAAATAATTTGTCACATCGAGCGAAGTCGAGATGAAATTT
>JBIKOX010000123.1:0-9115 GCA_044357775.1 Bacteroidia bacterium
AGATTTATTTGCTAACGTGATGGAAGATGTCGCTGATGAACCCATCAAAGGTTTACGAATGGCTTATTTACTTAAAAACCCCTATTTTAATGCCTTACAAGTCAAATTTAATTATGCCGTAACCTGCCATAAAGCGCAAGGTGGGCAATGGCCATGTGTTTTTATAGACCAAGGATATTTAACTAAAGAGATGCTAAATGTAGAATACATCCGTTGGTTGTATACGGCTTTTACCAGAGCAAGTGAAAGGGTTTATCTAATGAATTTTTCGGATGATTTTTTTGAGGTTTAACCGCAAAGATCGCTATGTTTTTTCGCAAAGAAAGCAGAGAAAGAAGGGTTTTAGTCCTTGGTGCTTAAACTAGCCCCGATTGCAGCGGCATCCTTTTTGGCTTTTTTCATAGCCAAAAAGATAAAGCGGAAAGCGGGAAAAAGCTCCAAATTATTTTCATAGTCAAGCGATTAAAGTTTAGCAAAATCGTTATATTCGCATGATACAATTTGAAGCATAGAATGGCGACTCTTAGCAAAAAAATACAAATGGTTGACCTAAAAGGTCAATACGAAAAAATAAAAGCAGAAGTTGATGCTGGTATTCAAGAAGTGATTAATACCACGGCTTTTATTAATGGTCCAGCGGTAAAAGAATTTCAAGCAGATTTAGAAAAATATTTAAACGTAAAACACGTTGTACCTTGCGCCAACGGAACCGACGCTTTGCAAATAGCCATGATGGCTTTACATTTAAAGCCTGGCGACGAAGTTATTACGGCAAGTTTTACATATGTAGCAACAGCTGAAGTAATTGGATTATTAGGCTTAACTCCAGTTTTAGTTGATGTTTATCCTGATACGTTTGATATTAATATTGAAGCAATTGAAAAAGCAATTACGCCCAAAACAAAAGCGATTGTTCCTGTCCATTTATTTGGACAATGTGCAGATATGGAGCGTATTATGGCTTTGGCAAAAAAACATAATTTATATGTGATAGAAGATGTAGCGCAAGCAATTGGCGCAGATTATACATTTAGTAATGGAACAAAAGCGAAAGCTGGAACCATTGGAACTATTGGTTGTACATCTTTCTTCCCAAGTAAAAATTTAGGTTGCTATGGAGATGGTGGTGCTATTTATACGAACGATGATGAATTAGCGAAAAAATTGCGCATGGTGGCACATCACGGCCAAAGTGTGCAATACGTGCATGATGTGTTGGGAGTTAACTCTCGGTTAGATACCATACAAGCGGTTGTATTAAAAGCAAAATTAAAACACTTAGATGAATATGCTGCTGCTAGAAATAAAGCTGCTGACTACTATGACAAAGCATTAGCCAATCACCCAAAATTAAAAACACCAATAAGAACAAAAAACTCAACACATGTGTTTCATCAATATACGTTGCAATTAGCTGGAGTTGATAGAAAATTTTTACGAGAGCAATTAACCGAGAGAGGAATACCAGCAATGATTTATTACCCAATTCCGTTGCACGAACAAAATGCGTATAAAAGCGATCGGTTTAATAAAGGTGATTTTCCAGTAACAGAAAAATTATGTGCAACGGTTCTATCATTGCCTATGCATACCGAAATGGATGAAGAAACATTGAAGTACATTACAGATAACCTTTTAGAATTAGTTAATTAGTCAATGTGACAATACTAAAAATTTTATAAAAAATAATCGCATCAACTAAAAATAATTTAAAAACTAAAGTTAATTGACTCATCGTCAAATTATCGAATTAACTCATTGAACATATGAAAGTAGCAATAGTAGGAACCGGATATGTAGGATTAGTAACAGGTACATGTTTTGCTGAAGTTGGCATGGATGTAACTTGTATTGATATTGATCAAAAAAAAATTGAGAATTTAAATAATGGAATTTTACCGATTTACGAGCCAGGTTTAGACGAAATGGTAAAACGCAATGTTGATAAAAAGCGTTTACATTTTTCAACCTCTTTAAAAGATAGTATTCAAGGTGCAGAAGTTGTTTTTATAGCAGTTGGCACTCCGCCCGATGAAGACGGTTCCGCTGATCTAAAATATGTGTTAGCGGTTGCTTCAAGTATTGGTGAGCACGCAAACAATAATTTAGTAGTTGTTACTAAAAGTACTGTGCCCGTTGGTACTGCCGAAAAAGTAAGAGGCGCTTTAAAAGCTCAATTAGAAAAACGTGCATCCAACTTGCAAATTTATGTAGCTTCAAATCCTGAATTTTTAAAAGAAGGTGCTGCGATTGAAGATTTTATGAAACCAGATAGAATTGTAGTTGGTGTGGATAGACCGGAAGCTGAAGAGTTAATGCGTAAATTATACAAACCATTTTTAATGAACGGACATCCAATTTATTTTATGGATATCCCTTCAGCTGAAATGACAAAGTATGCTGCTAATGCGATGCTTGCAACAAAAATTAGTTTTATGAATGATGTAGCTAACCTATGTGAAATTATGGGTGCTGATGTGAACATGGTTCGTAAAGGTATTGGAAGTGATAGTCGTATTGGTACTAAATTTATTTATCCGGGTGTTGGGTATGGTGGAAGTTGTTTTCCTAAAGATGTAAAAGCTTTAATTAAAACAGCTAAAGAAAATAAATACAATATGCGTATTTTAAATGCTGTTGAAGAAGTAAATGAAAATCAAAAAGAAGTGTTATTTACAAAAGTAAAAAACCATTTTAACGACGACTTAAAAGGAAAGAAATTTGCTTTATGGGGCTTATCATTTAAACCAAAAACAGATGATATGCGAGAAGCACCATCATTAGTAATTATTGAAAAATTATTGAAAGCTGGTGCAAGTGTGGTTGCTTATGATCCGGTAGCAATGCATGAAGCACAGCGCACTTTAGGCACAACCATTCAATATTCCAATGATATGTATGATAGTTTAGATGGTGCAGATGCATTATTGATTGTAACTGAATGGCCAGAATTTAGAGTGCCTGATTTTGATCTAATAAGCAAACGCTTAAACCAAAAAACTTTATTTGATGGTCGAAATATTTTTGACCCTCAAGATATGAAAAAATTAGGTTATAGTTATTATTGTATAGGAATTAGAACTAATTAATTAGAAAATCTTGAGGTTTCAATTTGAAACCTCAAGATTAAAATAAAATTCAAGGTGGATATTCAACTCATACAAAAAAAGATATTTATTATCAGAGGACAGAGAGTGATGCTTGATAAACATCTCGCTGAAATGTATGGGGTAACTACTGCAAATCTAAATAAAGCGGTTAAGCGAAATATTTATCGATTTCCTGCTGATTTCATGTTCCAGTTAACAAAAGATGAATACAATGACTTGATATTCCATTTTGGAATACCAAGTTGGGGAGGCACTAGATTTTTACCATATGCTTTTACCGAACATGGAATTACAATGCTATCTAGCATCTTGAAAAGTGAAACTGCTATAAATGTAAATATTGCAGTAGTAAGGGCTTTCATTTTTTTAAAACAATACAATTCAGATATAAAAATACTTCAACACCGAATACAAGAATTAGAATCTAAATTCAATAAAAAAATTGATAATATTAACGAAGTTATAGAGTTTCTGCTTGCAGATCCTCCTCAAAAACAAAAAATTAAAAAAGAAACAAGAACTAAAATAGGATATAAACTTCCTTCAAAATCAAAAAAATAATATGGCACAAAAAAGAATATTAATAACAGGAGCAGCAGGATTTTTAGGTTCGCATTTATGCGACCGTTTTATTAAAGAAGGTATGGCTGTTGTTGCCATGGATAATTTAATTACAGGCGATTTAAAAAACATTGAACATTTATTTAAGTTACCTCAGTTTGAATTTTACCATCATGATGTCAGTAAATTCATTCACGTTGCAGGTAATATTGATTATATTTTACATTTCGCATCTCCTGCAAGCCCGATTGATTATTTAAAAATCCCCATTCAAACACTAAAGGTTTCTTCTCTAGGAACACATAACGTTTTAGGATTTGCGCGTGTTAAAAAAGCACGAGTATTAGTTGCTTCTACAAGTGAAGTATACGGAGATCCTGCAGTTCATCCTCAAACAGAAGAGTATTGGGGAAATGTCAATCCTGTTGGTCCGCGTGGTTGCTACGACGAGGCTAAACGTTTTATGGAAGCTTTAACTATGGCGTATCACGAAACACATGGTTTAGAAACTCGTATCATTCGTATTTTCAATACTTACGGACCTAAAATGAGATTAAACGATGGACGCGTGTTGCCTGCATTTATTGGACAAGCTTTGCGTGGCGAAGATTTAACCATGTTTGGTGATGGTAGTCAAACTCGTAGTTTTTGTTTTGTAGATGATTTAGTAGAAGGCATTTATCGTTTACTAATGAGCGATTATCACTTGCCAGTAAATATTGGAAATCCTGATGAAATTAGCATTAAAGATTTTGCTGATGAAATTTTAAAACTAACTGGTTCTAATCAAAAATTAATTTCGTTGGCTTTACCTAAGGATGATCCAAAACAACGTAAGCCAGATATTACAAAAGCTAAGGAGATTTTAGGTTGGACTCCGAAAGTAAACAGAGCAGAAGGTTTAAAAATTACTTACGATTTTTTCAAGTCTTTATCAAAAGAAGAATTGAATAAAACAGAACATCGTAATTTAGAAACGCTTAATAAGTAATTTGATTCGTCATTACAACATAACCGTAAAAGGAAAAGTACAGCGAGTATCCAATCGTTTTTGCACACATGCACAAGCTATTAAATGCAATCTAACTGGTTATGTAAGAAACCTACACAGTGGCGATGTATTAATTGAGGCCGAAGGTTTAGAAGATGATATCAATAAACTCATTGATTGGTGCTATGTTGGCTCTCCATTATCAAAAGTTACCGAAGTAATTGCAGAAGAGGGGGAAGTCCGAAATTTTGAAACCTTTGAGGTAAAAAAATAACCCGCAAAAGCATAAACTAACAATATCTTATTTAATAAAATAAAAAACTCTAAAATGTACTTAATACATTTTAGAGTTTTTTAAATATTTCGGGAAATTACGGACGAACAATACTTCTAGTCCAAGAACGATTTGAAGTATTAATTTTAATCATATATAAACCTGATGATAAATTATCAGGTAATTCTAACTTTAATGTATTTTCGTGAAGTTTCCCCGTTTTAGTTACAGGCACCATCATCTCTTGTCCAACACTATTATAAAGTGTAACAGTAATATTTTGTGGGGTATCAAGATAAATAGAAAGGTTTATTTCACTTTCAAAAGGATTTGGATATACAGAATTAAGATTATTATTTTCAGTTTGATTATTAATTCCAGTAACAAGGCAACCATTTGAATTACCAAACATATTTAAATCCAACCAAATTAGTCGACGTCTTATCCATGCTTTTAGCTCATTAATTTCGGCTGCATAAGTTTGACGAGGAGCTTGTATTTCGGGCGTACCAGTTGCTTGACCTAAATTTCCCCAATATGCAAAATGCCGTTGTTGTGATTCGATTAGATAATTACTTGTAGAATCAATATAATTAAAAAGCTGTGTTGTATCTAAAATAGTATTTCTAAAATTCTGCCAACGGCAATTTAATTGACTAGTAAAAGTTGAATCTTGAAGTAAACGAATCATCCATCCCGGAGAATAGTTGTCAGTATTACAATCATTAATATGATGAGACCACCCAGAACCATCTGTAGCTTGAAAAATTGAACAATCCCAGATATCTTTCCATGCCCAATCAAAATCCCATACTGGACCTGCTTTTAATTTTCCAATGGTTCCGGTGCTATCATCCTTCTCTTTATGATAAAAACAACTTTTCTTATATCCATCTACATTTCTTGCAAGTTCATTCACAAAGAAATAATCCATAAATGAAATTACACTCATATATTTTCGATAGCCATTGGTGGGATGAGCATAATTTGGACCATAAAGTGTGGTCTCCATATCATAAATAAAACCTTGTATATAATTTTTTTGTAATTGAACTATATCAACTTCAGAAGGATAATCATAAGCTAAATGAATTTGCATGCCTGGATGATCAATAGGACTATAAGAGGTTTGCCATGAATTGTTTGCATTCCAATAATCTGTTTTGATGATATATCCACCAGATATTTCAGGCCATGTAACATCCACCGTATTTAACTTTGCAATATCTACTCTATCGTTATCACGCTTTATAACTTCAGAAAGCATATATATACCCTTGTATTCACCATCAATAACTACTTCTACAAATTGAGAACGTGTGGCATAATGACCCATTAACTGAAATAATCTATTACTAAGACTATTTCTAACAAAAGATTTATCATTGTATGTAGCTAAAAGTGCCCAATCATTTTCAGGAGGCATTCCCAATAATGAAACATTTAAATTAGCTCCAGCAGTATCACGTGTTTCAAAACCATACGGTTTTTGAGGTAAACTTGCCGAATAATTACCACGAATCTCAATTCCAATTTTTCCATTATAATTATTAAAAGCGTCCGTTATATAATTTCTAACACCAGTTCCATTATAAATAATCCCCATGTCAGCCGTGATTTTTGGTTCATTTACAATTGCTTGATTTCCTGTATTTATAACTACTATTGGAAGATTAGATGATGTAAAATCAACAGGTCCTGAAAACCAACTTGGAGTTGGGCCGTAATATACTGAAGTGTTTTTTATACCTAAACTTAACCAAAAACGCGAAGAAAGATCAGATGAAGTTGTTGTGACGTTGTGAATTTGTATCGCTAACACATTTGTTCCATTGCGAATAACATTGTGCAGTGCGGACTGAGAGATGTTAAAGTAATCTGGGTTTCCGCCACTATACATAACGGCCTCATGATTTGCTGAGGCTAACGTGCCAAAAGGAGGATGTACTGTGGTAGACATATTTGCGCGAGCAATTTCAGTATTATTAAGATATGCTACAAAACCATCATCATAATCTGCGTTAAGAATTGCTTTAGATATTTTTGAGGTATCGGATATATTAAATACAATACGAATATAAACTGACTTACTTTGTGATATTGTCGTATTATCATCAGAATCACCAAATCCAAAACCTCCTTGACCACTTAACCAACCTGTAGAAGTAAAAGTAGGTTTTCTCCAATTCGTATCAGGTTCTGCTGTTGGAACAATATAATTCCAAGTATTGTTTTCGTAAACAACAGTCTCCCAATGGTCTGTTTGGGCATTAACTGTTACTGAAAAAGAACATAAAAATAAAAATTGTAAAAATGATTTCATCTTTGTCTATAAATTTTCGTAAACTTAAATAATAAAACAGACTTAACTATTACTTAACATAAGAAATTCCATAATACGGAATATAATAATTCAACGGGGTAATTAATGCCTGTTTTATTTTAATTATCAATGACAAATTATAACCTCATATGCAATGCGTATGAAATAAAATTTAGAAATATTTATAATAGTTTATTTTCAGCTACATAATTTTTATAGGAAATCCAATTAAAATAATAAAGCAAAACAAAAAAAGGAAAACCTAATAAAAAATAGTGGCCTTGTCTAAATAAGTTCAACAAAATCATTATTAAAATTCCATTACTAATTAACCAATGATAGGTTAAGTAAGCAGTATTTCTCCCAACATAACATTTAATCACAATGAATAAGAAAATACTTATTCCAAAAATACCTGTTTCGGAAATTAATCGCAATAGCATTGAATTAGCATCTGCTCCATTTGAATTAATTCCCTCAACTTTAAAATCTCTTGCTAGTGAGTATTTTTGAAACGCAACAAAATGAGATCCAAGTCCGCCGCCAAATAAAAAATTGGACTTAAAATTTTTTAGCGCTACGGTATAATTATTGTACAAAATAAATGATGACCCGTGTGTTTTACCCAGTATGAAATTTTCACCAGAAAACATTGAGATTAATCCTTCAAACCTTTCTCTAAATTCTATTACATTCTTGTATAAAAAATTAAATAATAAAATACTTAATGGTATTAACACAATAATGTAACGAATAAGCCCAAAATTTATTACTAAAAAAAAAATAGTTAAAAAGATACCCAATTGGCCTAATCCGGAAAAAGATAGTAGGTAAATACTAACAATAACTATGCTTTGCAAACGAGTTAAGTAAAATGGTTTGTTGCTAATTAAATTATAAACTGCAACAAAAAAAGCTGCTGACAATGCAGTTCCCAAATGTGTTGGTTCGGGGAAAATCGAATTAATGCGGATGCCAAAAGTACCTCCTGGCGCAAATCCCCATTTATTAAAAATGTGAAAAAACTTATAGCCTTGCTTAAACCCAATTTGGTATGACGCTAATTGAAAAAAACCAAGTATTGAAGCTAAATAACATCCATATAAGTACCATTTAAATAATTGTTCAACATTAGATTCTAATTCTAAAATTACATAGTAATAAAAAAAATAGGATAAAAATAATCCTATAAAAACTTTGTAAAATTGGCTTGATGTGTTACTTCCTAATAAAACACTACCCATACCACTTAATAATAGAACAAAAAAAATAAAAAATAATTCTCTATTAACACCAAAGCGAATTATGAAACCTGGCAGTAAAAATATGTAAACTAAGTACCCTATATAAAACTCAACCGGTTCTTTAAAAAAAATATAGGAATTAATAAAAATTGAAATATAAATACCCAATACAATCCAAAAATTTTTTCTGTTCCGCTCAATATAAGGAATTTGTTCACTCATTTAATAGCCAAAAATATAATTTTTATTTGTAAAAATAACTAATTAAAATTTGGTTTAAGCTATAAGATAAAAATGGTTTAATTAATTATTTGAGCACTATTTATTTTAAATATATTATTATATTTGTTAATTATATGATTTTTATGAATGTAGCAATAATAGGGTTCGGATATTGGGGTCCTAACCTAGTGAGGAATTTTAATTCTGTTGCAGATTGTAAAGTAAAGTACGTTTGCGACTTTAGAACTGAACGATTAATTTTAGTTGGTAAACAATATCCAAATATTAACACAACCAATGATTTTGAATCTGTTATAAATGATTCTGATGTGGATGCGGTTATTATTGCAACTCCTGTTTTTACCCATTTTGAATTAGCCAGAAAGGCGT